>JANXRI010000458.1 GCA_025353085.1 Betaproteobacteria bacterium | reverse complement strand
CTACACCCTCTCGGTCGCTGCGTCGCGCCCGATCTCCTATCTACCCGCGCTGGCGGCCAGCATGCCCTACGATGCGCGCGCCGACTTCGAGCCGATCGCCAACGTGGTGACGGTTGCGAACCTGATGATCGTCAAGCCGGCCACGCGTATCAATTCGCTCAACGACCTCGTCGCGTATGCAAAGGCAAATCCCGGCAAGGTGAATTTCGGCTCTGCCGGCATCGGTTCCTCGGGCCATATCTCCGGCGAGCTGCTGAACCTGATTGCGAACGTGAACATGGTGCATGTGCCGTATCGCGGCAGCGGTCCGGTGCGCCGGGGACGCTTACCCGGGGACTGCGATTACGCTCGCGGACGGCACGCGCGCGCGGGTTGCACGGCTGCCCTTCTATGACCCGTGCAAGTTGCTGCCCCGGCGGGCGCAGTGATTGTTTCAGGTGCGACTGTCAGGCGGTAACCGGCACCGCTTCGTTGCACTTATTGGCGTTGCGCTCCGCCGCGGCGACAGTGTTGCAGATCAACATCGTGACAGTCATCGGTCCGACGCCGCCCGGCACCGGTGTGATAAACGCAGCTTTTTCCTTGACGCGCTCGAAGTCGACGTCGCCCGCGAGCCGTCCATCGGGCAAACGGTTGATGCCCACGTCGATGACAGCGGCGCCGCGCTTGACCATCGGCGCTGTGATCAGATTGGGACAACCGGCGGCCACGATCAAGATGTCGGCAAGAATCGTGTACTGCGCGAGATCACGCGTTTTGATATGGCAGATGCTGACCGTCGCGTCCTTCGCCATCAGCATCAGCGCCATCGGCTTGCCGACAATGTTGCTCGCGCCGACGACCACGACATTCTGCCCTTCGATCTGGATGTTCTCGTATTCGAGCAGGCATTGCACGCCGTACGGGGTGCACGGCGGGAAGATGATGTTTTCGCCGACCACCAGCCCGCCGACGTTGTAGAGATGAAACCCGTCGACGTCTTTGTCGATCGAGATTGCGCCGAGCAGTTGACGCGACTCGAGCTGCGGCGGCAAAGGCAACTGCACCAGAATGCCGTGTATGCGCGGATCGCGGTTGAGTTCCTCGATGCGCGCGATGACCGGTTGTGCGCCGGTATCCGCCGCGAATTCGTGCGTTTCCGAATGCAGACCAACTTCGCCACAGGCTTTGACCTTGTTGCGCACATAAATTCGCGACGCCGGGTTGTTGCCGATTATGATCACCGCGAGTCCGGGGATGACGCCGCGCGCCCGCAACACGTCGACGCGTTTCTTCCATTCACCGCGCACCTGCCGCGCCACCGCGTTGCCATCGATAATTTTTGCCGTCATTGCCTTTTATCTCATTCAGGCGCTAGTGCGACCGGAATCCGGCCACTATAAAAAGCACCATGCTTAAACCCATCAAACCATAACCGGCCAGATCCAGTTGCCGCGCCCGCGTTGCGCTGATGCCGCCGCGGCGCCGCAGTACGCTCGCCAAAACCGGCGGCAACGCGCCCGCAATTGCCAGCCCCACCACGACCTCGCGCGACGCCAGCCAATCCAACGCCGCCATGCCACTCACGTTTTAGCCATGCGCCTGGAATAAGCGTCCACGAAATCGGCAGCCGCCTTGCTGCCGCGCGAAAATGATTTCATCGCCTCTTCGTGCAATATCGACAGCGCCTCCATCTTGATTTCGTTCGAACGGTCGTTTTCCACGAGATCGGCAAGCTTGCGCGGACGCGGCACGTCGACTTCGAGCACGGCGCGCACCTGTGCAGGTATATTCGTCATGATCAACAGGCGGTCAGCCAGGAAGATCGCTTCGTCGATATCGGTGGTCACGAAAAAATTGGTGCGCCGGTTCTCCTCGTAAAGCGCGGAGTAATACTCCCACATCACGGCGGCGTTTAACCTTCGCCTCGAATTTTGACGGCATCCCGTAATCGGACTCCGCGATCGGTTTGCCGAAACCCTTGTTACTCGCCGGCACTTCGAGCGGAGCCGCGTGCGCGAGCCCCATGCCGCCCGCGAGCGCGCCGCCGGCAAGCGTCGTGCCGCGATGCAGGAATCGGCGGCGGCCGGAATCTTCAATGGTTTCAGCGACTGCCGGGATGACAGCATGCCGGGCAGGTACTTCGACGCCGACCAAGGCGGAATCAACACCGTTTTCTTGACGCATTGGAATTACCCTCCTCAGGCCTGTGTGCGCAGCGGACTTTATAATTATTCGCTGTGTTTATAGCATTGCCCCAGCGAACGTTCAACCGAGTTACTTTTTATACACAGATAAACGGTGTTTATCGCAGGGGTCGCCCGCGCGCCGGGCGTTGAAAGCCGCACGATTGGCGCCTCATCCGTTTGGCTGCGAGGCCGATTCGGACTTTGGCTTACTTAAATCGGGAATACACTGACAGATATTTTTGAGCAGCAGGCCCACGCTATTACTCTGACATAGGAGGATGCATGCAATCCACGAAATCGCAAACCCCGCCCGCGGAAATCAACGCCGCCTCTTCAAATCAAGACCCCGTCGAACGACGCAGGCGCATCGCCAGTGTCGCGTATTCCCTCGCCGCTCGCCGGGATTTCGCTGGCGACAGCGAGGAAGCATTTGAGGATTGGTCAGAAGCAGTGAGAATAGTCGATCAATCGAAAGACACCGGCTCGGGCGACGCTAAACCCGCCTCAAAAGTGCTGACGCGCGCGATGCGACAAGTATCGCAAGGTAGTTAAGCATTATCTCTTGAAGCACTGGCGCTTCGCGGATGCGGCAACGAGTTCGCATCCAGGCGCCGGACTGGCTGATCGCCTTTCCCTTGTATCCGGTGCATCACGCGGCGCGCGCCCGCGTCGAACGGTTCGCGATGATGCATTACGCAGCGGTTATCCCAGATTAAAAGGTCGCCGGCGCGCCACCGGTGATGCCAGGTGAGTTGCGATTCGGTCGCGTGCGCCCATAAGGCGTCGAGGATTTTTTCGGATTCATCGACCGGCAGGTCGCCGATATAGGCATTTGGCCGGCGTCCCAGATAGAGCGCGTTATGGCCGGTCTCGACGTGCGTGCGGACAATCGGGTGGCTTGGTCCTGGCGCTTGTCGCACATCGGTTACGGGTTTGAAGCCCTCGCGCAGATCGCCCACGCTGTTGTATGTCATGTCGTGTTTGATTGTGAGTTCATCGATACGGCGGCGCAAATCCGGCGGCAACAATTCCAGCGCGCGATACATGTTGGCAAAACCGGTATTGCCGCCCGTCGGCGGCACTTCGAGCGCATACAGCGCGCTGAACGACAGCGGCACATCCCGATATGAGTTATCGGAATGCCACACCACTTCCGCGTCGCGCAATACGCCGATCGGCTTGCCGTCCTCCATCACGTTGGAGACGACGATCACTTCATCATGGGCGCGCGCTTTTTCGTTGCCGGTGCTGGCTAACGGCGCCGAATCGAGTTCGCCCAGCCGCCGGCCGAACGCCATCAACTCAGGGTCGCTCAGCGTCTGATCGCGCACGACGATGACCAGATTGTCGAGCCAGGCCGCGCGCAACGCCGCAACTCCTGCGTCGTCGAGCACGCGCAGGTCGCCGCACTGTACTTCAGCGCCGAGGAGGGCGGCAGTCGGCATCACTTTGATTCGAGATGATTGCGCAGTTGCTGCGCGGACGTTTGAGTGCTGCATAAAACCCCGCTTATTGTTGACGCGCCGAATGGTACCAGTTCATGATTTCTTCGCCCGTCCAGAACACGACGCCGCGTTTCTTTTTGAGTTCCGCTAACACGTGCTCAAAATACTTGATGCGGAAAGGCGTGCCTGAAATATACGGATGCACGGCGATCGACATGATCTTGGCGCGCGTTGCCGACTCGGCATACAGCCGCTCGAAATAATCCATGCACCGCGTGAAGAGTTCCTGCGCCGGCTGATGCTGCACGATCATCAGCGAGATATCGTTAAGCTCGATGCTGTACGGCAGCGTCAGCAGCGGTCCCCTGGCCGTTTTAATTTCAACCGGCTCGTCATCGATCGGCCAGTCGCAGATGTACTTGATGCCCGCCTCGACGAGATTCTCCGGCGTGTCGAGCGTTTGGGTGAAACCGGGACCGAGCCAGCCCACCGGTGGTTTGCCGGTAAATGATTTTATGACCTTGACGGTTTTCCGGATCGTCGCGCGTTGATTGGGCTCGAGATGAATTGGTCGCTGATCATACGAGTGCCCCATGAATTCCCAGCCCGCATCGTGCGCTGCCTGGGCGATGCGCGGATAGTCTTCGCACACGCGCGCATTGACCGACAACGACGGCGTGATCTTGAGCCGGTCGAGCGCCGCTTTCAGGCGCCAGAATCCAACGCGATTGCCATATTCGTGCCACGCCCAGTGCGGCACGTCAGGCAACCGCGTAATGCCGGTCGGCGGCGGCAATGCCTGGCGCGGCATCGGGCGCCCGATGTCCCACACTTCGACGTTGACGATCGGCCACACGACGAGACGCACACCACGCGGCAGTTTGAGCGGCTTGCGATCGACGATCGCGGAATACGGCAGGCGCTGTTCTGGTCTCACGTTGCTTCCTTCGAATCGGCAGCGAATATTATAAGGCATCGCCTGGTGGCGACTGCAGGGGGCACAGCGTTTCATGCTACGCTTTAAGTGAACTCAAAAAAATCACGCGGGAGGTAAATATGCGGTTCATTCAAGGTTTTACAGTGTCTGCATTATTGCTCTCGGCAAACTGCGCACTCAGCGCCTGGCCCGAGCGGGCGATTCGCGTCATCGTGCCGTACGCACCCGGCGGAAACATCGATATCACTGCGCGCACAATAGCACCGGGAATGTCGGAAGCGCTCGGTCAGCAAATCGTCATCGACAACCGCGGGGGCGCCGGCGGCACGCTGGGAACGGACATCGGCGCGAAAGCAGCTCCCGATGGCTACACTTTGACCCTTGGCTCTACCGGCACTTTGTCGACCGCGCCGCCGCTTTATCCCAGTCTCGGCTACGATCCGGTGAGGGATTTTGCGATGACATCGCTCGTGAACAATGTGCCACTGGTGTTGGAAATGCATCCATCGATACCGGCGAAGACCGTGCAGGAATTTATCGCACTCGCAAAATCGCGTCCCGGTAAAATTACGATGGGTTCTTCGGGCGCCGGCACTACCAATCATTTGAGCGGCGAACTCTTTCAGCGCGAAACAGGCACGAGATTCATTCACATTCCGTATAAAGGCAGCGGCCCGGGACTCGTCGATTTGATGGGCGGGCAAATCGATATTTTCTTCGACCAGCTTTCGGCGTCCATCGGCTACATTCAGTCGGGCCGCCTGCGCGCGCTTGCAGTGACGACAATTAAGCGCGCATCGGCCATGCCCGGGCTGCCGACCATCGCCGAATCCGGCATACCCGGATTCGATGCAAGCACCTGGACTGCGATCATCATGCCCGCCGCAACGCCACAGGACATTGTTCTTAAAGTTCACGGCGCGCTCACTAAAACGCTGAGGCAAAAAGCAACGCGCGACGCGTTTGCACGACTTGGCGCGGAAACACTCGAAAGTTCGCCGGAAGAAACCACGCGCTTCGTAAAAGAAGATTTGGCCAAGTGGACGCGCGTCGTGCGCGACGCCGGCATCAAACTCGAATAGTTTTATCCGAGCACGGCAAGATCGAGCGGCGCCGCAACCCCGCCGACCTCGCGACTCAATAGAATGCGCTTGGTCGTTGCCGCCGCATATCCCTGGCGGCTGGCAAGCTCGAGCAAGTCGCGCGTCGTCAGCGACCTCACGTTTTCCGCCTTGGTATGCTTTTCGAGTTTCGCTGCAAGGTTCACCGCATCGCCGATGACCGTATATTCCAGCCGGTTATCGTCGCCGATCACGCCGAACACCACTTCGCCCGATGCAATCGCCGCGCCGACCTCGGGCGCCGGCTTGCCGGCGGCGCTGCGTTCGCTTTTCCAGCGTTGCGCCGCCTTGAGTATCGCGTCGACGGCGCGCACGGCATCGGCCGCGTAATGGTCGTTTGGATTGACCGCGCCGAAGCTGGCCATGATGCCGTCGCCCATGAATTTGTCGATGCTGCCGCCATGCGCCTGCACGACCGGCACCAGCAAATTGTGATACTCCCGGATGACCGCGATCAGATCGACCGGTGCCAGCGTCGCCGACAGCTTAGTGAAGCCGCGCATATCGATGAACAAAATTGCGGCATTTCGCATTTCCCCATGCCCCGCCGCCGCCCGCATATCCGCGCCCGTTATGCGTTCGGCGACGTCGCGGTCAAAAAATCGGGAGAGATCGGATGCCGCCTGTGTTTGGGTGACCGACTGCACGAGAAACCGGCGTGCGCGCGCCAATGCGAGCGCCAGTATCACCGTCACCATTACAACCGAGAGCACCTTGTCGGCTTCACCGCCGGGATGAATCTGCGATGAGCCCATGTAAGTGACGTAATCCCAGGTAAGCGGATTGCCGGGCGCTTTGACGATTGCGTACGCCGTCAACACTATCCAGCCGATCGCCGCCGTAAACCCCGACAGCAGAACCCACAGTGGATCGAAACGCAACGCGCGCAGCGCGATGATAATGAACACGTAAAAGAGCCCGGTGCTTTTCAAGTACAAACTCGGCTGCGCCTCGAATTGCAGGTGGTAAGCCCAGATCGTGAACATCAGGATCGACATCTCAGCGATAACGGAAAAGGCGAGCACGCGGCGGCTCAGCTGATCGGTGGCCGCAAACCAGAGCCTCAGCACCACCAGGATTGTAAACAGCGCAAGACCGAGCGGCGTTGCACGAACCGGCGCATCGGGCGTAAAACTGACCGGCGTAAATACATACAACGCGTAGAACATCGCCACCACCGCCAACTGCACGACGCCGACCATGATTTCGCTTTTGAATTGCTGGTTTGCGATATCCGCGGCAATGCGCGCCGGCAGCGCCTTCGAGAAGTTTGCGCTTTCGAAAAACTCGCCCAGCCAGCGCCGGGCGGCGGTCGTCATAACTGCGTCTTGTCGCTCGACATCAGGCGGCCACCCAGCCTTAAGCAAGTGCCCGACGGCACCATTTTCCATTCGTCGGGCTGACGATCGTAGATCGCGCGATGCGCGCATGAGTGCTTGCCGTTGCCGCAGTCGTTATTGCCGGCGCGCGCGATCCCATAACAACGTTCGCGCTCGATCACGCGGCCGGGCGAAAACAACTCGCTGTTCTGCTGCAACGCGAGCAGCGCGGCGCCGATGGCGCCGACGATCACAACAGAGTTTGCGATTTTCTTGTTCATTGAAAATCCGTCCTGATCGTTGGTCGGCGTCGCGCGCGATTACTTACAATGAGACGCCGCCTATGGTGAGTTGCCGGACGCGTATAACCAGGGCCGCTCTGCGCGGTACGCGGCCTCGAACGCTTCCACCATGTTTTTATATTGCCCGGTGCGCGCGACATCATCGAGACCTTCGAGCAGGCATTTTTTTCTGACTGGATGTATTTCGAAGTGGTGGACGTCGCCTGACGGATCAGTGACCGTCTGCGCGTTGAGATCGACGTTAAGCGTCGCGCCTGGGCGGTCGCGCAGCTGCGCACGGATCGACGCGGCGACCGGTTCGGGAAGTACGACTGGCAAGAGGCCGTTCTTGCCGGCATTGTTGGCGAAGATGTCGCCGAAACTCGGTGCGATCACGCATCGTATGCCAAATTCATACAGCGCGTAGACCGCGCTTTCGCGTGACGAGCCGCAGCCGAAATTGCGATCGGCGACGAGAATGCCCGCGCTGCAGTAGGGTTCGACGTTGAGCAAGAACTCTTTTTCATCGCCCTCCGCGGTAAAGCGCAGATCGTGGAACAGAACCTGCCTGTACTTCGGACCGCGCGGAACCTTGTTAAAGCGCGTCGGGCACAGTTGATTGGTATCGATATTGGCTTCATCGAGCGGTGCGGCGATCGCGGTGAGCGTGGTAAATGGATTCATCTCAGCTCTTTTCCGGCGAGTTCGCGCACGTCCGTTAAATGCCCGGTCAATGCAGCTGCCGCGGCCATCGCCGGACTCACAAGATGGGTTCGCCCACCGAGGCCCTGACGGCCGCGAAAATTGCGGTTGGATGTCGACGCGCAACGCTCGCCCGGACGCAGTTGATCGCCGTTGATCGCGGTGCACAGCGAACACCCGGGGTCGCGCCACTCGAAACCCGCCGTGGTGAAAATGCGGTCAAGACCTTCATTTTCGGCCTGGCGCTGCACGGTGCGGGAACCGGGCACCACCCAGGCGGTTACTTTGGCATGGCCGAGTTTTGCGATCGCGGCAGCGGCGCGCAGATCTTCAATCCGGCTGTTGGTGCACGAGCCGATAAACACGCGGTCGACGGCGATTTCACCGAGCGGGGTGCCTGGTTTTAATGCCATGTAAGCGAGCGCCGCGGAAATTTCAGCGCCGGCTGCCGCATCCCGTGCCTCGCGCGGATCAGGCACCCGGCCGGTGATGGGTAATGCGTGCTCGGGACTAATGCCCCAGGTCACCATAGGTGCCAATTGTGCGGCGTCGATGTGCACGGCCTGGTCGAACTTCGCCATGGCGTCGCTCGGCAGCGTGAGCCACGCGGCCAGCGCAGTATCCCAGGCTGCGCCCGCCGGCGCGTGCGGCCGGTTTGCCAGGTACTCGAACGTCTTAGTGTCGGGCGCAATCATCCCGGCGCGGCCGCCCGCTTCAATCGACATATTGCAGACCGTCATGCGCGCTTCCATGCTCATCGCGGCAATGGTCGAGCCCGCATACTCGATCACATGACCGGTTGCGCCGCCGGCGCCGATACGCGCGATGACGGCGAGAATCACGTCCTTCGCGGTGACGCCAAAACCCAACGCGCCA
>JANXRI010000425.1 GCA_025353085.1 Betaproteobacteria bacterium | reverse complement strand
CGGTGCCGCCCCCGGGTGCGAAGCCCACGAGCATGCGAATCGGCTTGTCCGGGTAAGCGGGTGTTTGCGCGGCGCAGAACGAAGACGCGAGCGCGAGGTGAATTGCAGTCAATGTGAATGCGGCAGACTTCATCGGAGATTCCTCGGTTTGTAGTTTCGACTATTATACCGGTCGCGCTTGGGCGACCGGCGGCCAATAAATTTTCAGGAGCTTAGCAATGAATCGTGCACTAAAGATTGGCATACTCGAAGGCGATGACATCGGCCTCGAAGTCGTGCCTGAAACCATCAAGGTTATGAAGGCGGCTGCCGCTAAGGCGGGTCTCGCCATCGAATGGTTCCCGATGCCGATCGGCAAAACGGCGTTCGATAAATCGGGCTACACACTGCCTCCCGGCACGCTGGAAAAACTTTTCACGCTCGACGGCTGGGTGCTGGGGCCGATCGGTCACCAGGCTTATCCAAAAGACAATCCGAATGCGATCAACCCGCATCCGATCCTGCGCAAGAATTACGATTTGTTCGCCAACATCCGCCCGTCTAAATCATTACCCGGCTTGCCGGCGCTGTACCCGGACGTCGATCTCGTGATCGTGCGCGAGAACAACGAAGGTTTTCCGCCGGATCGCAATGTGTACGAGGGATCGGGCGAATTCCGGCCGTCGCCCGACATGACGATATCGGTGCGTGTGATCACGCGCCAGGCGTCAAGCAAGGTGGCACGCGCCTCATTCGAGCTCGCGCGCACGCGTCCACGCAAGAAAGTTACGGCCGTGCATAAGAACACCGTGTTCAAATTGGGCTGCGGCATGTTCGCCGAAGAATGTCGCAAGATCGCGGAGCAATTTCCCGACATCGCTTACAACGAAGTGCTGGTCGATACTTTCGCCACGCGTCTCGTCATGAAGCCGCAGGATTTCGATGTGGTGGTCACGACCAACACGTTCGGCGATATCCTTTCGGACGCCGCCGCGGGTCTCACCGGCGGTTTAGGGCTCGCCGCGGGCCTGTCGGCGGGGCCCGATCGCGCGATGGCGCAGGCAACTCACGGATCGGCGCCCGATATTGCGGGCAAAAATATCGCCAACCCTTACGCGATGATTGTGTCGGGTCAGATGTTACTGGAGTGGCTCGGCCGCAAGCACAGCGAGCCGAAAGCGGTCGAAGCTGCCCTGTTGATCGACAAGGCGATCGACCGCGTCATCCGCGAGCGCAAATCGCTGACCGGCGACCTTGGCGGCAAAGCAACGACGAGCCAGATGGGCGATGCGATCGTTGCGGCAATGTGATACGCGGACAAATCCGGCTGCGTCATAAGGCGTTGATGTTCGCCTATTGATCCCGCCGGATTTTTTCGAAACGATCGATCAAAGGCTCGTTGATCGCAGCGGCGAGCTCGCCGAGCCAGCGGTGAATGTACGCAAGATCAAGTTTTGGATTTTTCAGCAGTACGGAACGAACATCTTCGATGTCGCGCGGTCGCCCGGCGACGACCTTGTGAATGATCAGATCTTCAGGTGACGCAAATCTTATGTCAGTGGCGCCGACGGTGCGCGTGGTCGAGCGCGCCATCGCCTGCCGTTCGTATGCTGAGTTCGAAAAAATAAAGTCGAGCCGTATTGCGCTCGCAGCATCCTCGCACGGCAATACCATGGTTTTCTGGACGAACTCGGCGGGATTCTGCACGAGCACCTTCCATCCCGCGCGCTCGACGATCGTCAGCAAGTCGTCGAGTCGATCGGCGTCGACGCCCAGCGTGATGTCGATGTCGCGCGTGAGCCGCGGTTCGCCATGCACAAGTACGGCTTGCCCGCCGACGATCAGATAGGGAATCGCACGGCCGGCAAGCTCAGCCGCGATTTGTTCGAGCAGTCGTTCGAACATTGAGTGCTCGCGCTAGCTTCAACTTATGCGTCAGTCGGTCGGGCCGCTCGACGCGGTCAAGCGCTCCCAACGCACGCGCTTCGTCGTGCAGCGCGCAAACGATTCGCAGGCCGCGGGCGAAGTCGGGTCGCTGCGAGCGCAGATAGGCTGATTCCCATGCATGCCAGGCCGCACGGTCTTTGATCATCAGCTGGCTGGCGCCGAAGGCTTCGTTTTCATGCGCCATTTTATCATGTCAGGCGTCGGTTAACGGACGCTGAACCGCGATCTGCCTCGCCGCGGCCATCTTCGTCGCGATCCGCAGCGCCTGTTCGAGCGCGCCGGTATCGGCCTTGCCTTGCCCGACAATGTCGAAGGCAGTGCCGTGCGCCGGCGTGGTGAACACCGTCTTTAATCCTGCGGTTACCGTGACGCCTTTGTTGAAGCCAAGCAGCTTGGTCGCGATCTGACCCTGATCGTGATACATCATCACGACGCCGTCGTACTCGCCTTTGAGCGCCTTCAGGAAGATTACGTCCGACGACACCGGGCCGACGCAATTGATGCCGGAGTTTCGCGCCGCGTCGACGGCGGGACGAATGATGCGAATCTCTTCATCACCGAACAAGCCATTCTCGCCGCTATGCGGGTTTAATGCGGCGACTGCAAGGCGCGGTGACGCCAGCCCGGTTGCGCGCAGTGTAGCGTTAGCGAGATTGATTGCGGACGTAATCCGCTCAGGCGTGATCAGGTTTATCGCTTCGCGCAGCGCGACGTGCGAGGTCACGCGAAACGTCGCAAATTCC
>JANXRI010000343.1 GCA_025353085.1 Betaproteobacteria bacterium | reverse complement strand
TCAGCCCGCGCGAACGAATCGCCTGCAATTGCGCGCCGCGCGCAACCACCGAAATCTCGTCCGCCTTGGCAGCGGCGAGCCGCGTTGCAATGTGGCCGCCGACAGCGCCCGCGCCGAATATGCATACTTTCATGAAGTCTCCCCGGTAAAAATTATTCAGTGCCGAGCATGATATCGGCTTTCGAACTGCAGACGCACGTCATACCGCGACCGTGTGGTCCATGCGTCGAAGTCATAGACCCGGCTCGATCGAATGAAGGGTTATGACGCGGAGGACCGAATTATAACCGCGGCCGCGCGCGCGCCCGGCGCAGCTTGCCGGCGCACATCTCGCCTGACTATACTGCGCGTCGCCTTCTCATCGGAAATCCCCGTGCTGAAATGTTTTCTGATCATTGTCGCGTGCTACGCGTCGGGCGCTTGCTGGAGTCAGAATTATCCCGCGCGTCCGGTGCGCATCGTCGTCGGTTTCGGTGCAGGTGGACCGGATACCACCGCGCGCATTGTCGCAGCGCAACTCTCCGCGCAAACGGGCCAGCAATTCGTCGTCGATAATCGTCCCGGCGCGAACGGCATCATCGGCGCGGATATCGTGGCGAAGGCTGCACCCGACGGCTATACATTGCTCGTGACCTCTGCTTCATTTGCAGTGAACCCGGGAATCCACAAGAAATTGCCATTCGATCCGGTGGCAGACTTCGTTCCTGTCTCGCACCTGTGCTCATCCGACGGACATATCCTGGTGATCGGTCCGGGCGTGCCGGTGCAAAATGCGAAAGAGCTGGTCGCGCTCGCGAAAAAACCGGAAGCCAAAATCTCGTACGGCTCGCCTGGCATCGGCAACACCATTCACCTGGCGAGCGCCTTGTTCAATGCACGCGCGGGAACGAACATGGTCCACATCCCGTACAAAGGTGCGGGCGCCGCGATCACCGCGCTGATGGCGGGTGAGGTGCAGGTCATGTTCGTGACGCCGACGCTGGGACTGCCGCAAATCAAGGCCGGCAAAATCCGCGCGCTTGGCTACGATGCGCCGACCCGCGCTGCTTTCCTGCCCGACGTGCCCACGCTCGCTGAAGCAGGTGTGCCGCCCACGCAAATCGATGCGAGTTGGCATGGCCTGTTCGCGCCGGCAAAAATCCCGCGCGATGTGCTGGCCAGACTCGAAAAAGAAATACGCGCGGCAATCTCGGTTCCCGCCGTGCGCGAGCGCTTCGTCAAGCTCGGTCTCAATCCCATCGGCGATTCTTCGGCCGAATTTACGCCCTTCGTCGCCACGGCAATCAAACGCATGGGCGAGGCGGCGCGCATTGCCGGCATCGAGCCGGAATGAGCGGGTGATTTAGTGATTAGGTGATTTAGTGATTGGGTAATCGAGTGATTGAGCCAATCAGTTAATCCCGGAATCACTTAATCACCTAATTACTTGATCCCCCGAATCACTTAATCCCAGAATACTAATCACCTGAAAGAAAACAAATGACAGGCTTCATCAGACGCGTGGTTACCGGCCACGATCAGAACGGCAAAGCGGTCGTGCTATCCGACGGACTCGCGCCCGCGGTGAAAACGAATCCGTTGCGTCCCGGGCATCGCTCGACCGACATTTGGAAAACGAATGCGGCACCGGCGCCGATCGCCGCCGGTGAAGCGGACCCGACGCTTGGCCCACGCACCATCCATCCCGCGCCGAGCGGCACGGTTATCCGCATCGCGGAAATCCTGCCGGAATCGGATGAGCTGCGCAACCTGACGCCGGAAGGCGCGCGCGCTGTTTTCGCCGCCATGGGCAATGAAGCGGCGTCGACGTTCGGACGCGGCGGACGTCACCCGATGATGCATCGCACCGAGACCGTTGATTACGCGGTCGTGCTCGAAGGCGAACTCACGATGCTGCTCGATGACGAAGACGTAGTCCTGAAGGCCGGCGACGTGCTGATTCAGCGCGGTACTAATCATGCCTGGAGCAATCGCTCAGGCAAGCCCGTGCGTATTTTGTACGTATTGATCGACGGCGAATTCGACGCCGAATTAGCGGCAAAATTTAAACCGGAAGGCGGGCACTAGTCTTTAATGCGATGACGAGGCCGCGAACAATGTCATCGAGCGTCATCGTCGCGGTCTTGCCAAGCGCAGAATCGATGCGCCATGCCGGCACGTGCAGAAAACCGCCGCGCCATCGCGCGTGCGTCTGCGCTTCATATTGCATCAGCGTATAGAAAACGTGGTTGCATACGAAAGTGCCGGCGCTATACGAAAGCGTTGACGGTAAGTGCGCGGCGCTTAGCGCATCGTGGATTGCGCGAACCGGCAGCGTCGAGAACCAGGCCGCAGGCGCGCCGGCGGCAATGGGTGTATCGATCGGCTGGGCGCCATCGTTGTCGGCAGTGCGCGCGTCCTGCAGATTGATTGCGATGCGTTCGATATTGAGCGCGGTGCGCTCGCGCGCTTCGCCGACGCAGAGAACGATGGCGGGATCGGCACGCTCGATCTCGCGTATGAGCACCGCGCCCGCGCGTGCAAACGAGGTCGGCAAGAGCGCGGTGATGATGTCGAGTGCGCCGATACGCGGGGGCAGGCGCCGCACGGCTTCGTGAGATGCATTGCTGCCCGCGCCGTCGAACGCTTCGAAGCCGGTGACCAGCGCGCGCATTGTCATCGCACTTGCGTTTCGGTAACCAGCGCGCGCAATGTCATTGCACTTGCGTACTAAACGCCAAGCAACTCCACTTCAAATACAAGTGTCGCATTCGGCGGAATGGCGCCACCGGCGCCGCGTGCCCCATAGCCCAATTCGGGCGGGATGGTCAACTTGCGTTTGCCGCCGACCTTCATGCCGGCGACACCTTCGTCCCAACCCTTGATGACCTGGCCCTGGCCGAGTTGAAATTTAAACGGGTCGTCGCGGTCTTTGCTCGAATCGAATTTGGTGCCGTTGGTGAGCCAACCCGTGTAGTGCACGGTGACGCGCTGACCGGCTGCGGCTTCGGCGCCCGCGCCTACGCTGATTTCTTCATAGACGAGCCCGGAGGCGGTGGTAGTGGTGGACATCGTGTTCCTTTCGGGATTTATTTTAAAAGTGCAGACCGGTCAGCGTCGATGAATCGGCGGCTAAAGTCAACCAGCGTCTGCGGCGCTCAACGCCAGCAGCAATGCATACGCGCGTTTTTCGGTCGCGGTGATTTGCTTGACCGCGTATTCGGCGGACAGCGCGCTCGATCGGTTCGGGTAGGCAATGGCGGCGAGCAGACGCTTCGGCGGGTGCGAGCGCGTGTAGCGTGCGCCTTTGCCACGGACGTGTGCGGCGTAGCGCGAGGTCACGTCGATGGCTATTCCGGTGTAGATACTACCGTCGCGGCATTCGATCAGATACAGAAACCACGGTTTAATAATCATGCCTTAGCGCGCACGATGTAACGGTCAGCCACGTCCAACGAATGGCATCTTGGTCGCCATGATGGTGATGAACTGGATGTTCGTCGCAAGCGGCAGGCTCGCCATGTGCACGACCGCGTTGGCGACCTCTTTAACGTCCATCATCGCTTCGACCGCGATTTCACCACTGGCTTGCTTCACGCCTTTTGACATGCGGGCGGCGAGCTCGGTCATTGCGTTGCCGACGTCGATCTGCCCGCACGTGATGTCGTACTTGCGGCCGTCGAGCGAAATGCATTTGGTGAGACCGGTGACCGCGTGCTTGGTGCAGGTGTAAGGCGCCGAATCGGGACGCGGCGCATGCGCGGAAATCGAGCCGTTGTTGATGATGCGGCCGCCGCGCGGGTTCTGGTCCTTCATGATGCGGAATGCGGCCTGCGCGCACAAAAACATGCCGGTCAGATTCACGTCGACGACCGACTGCCATTTTTCGAGCGTCAGATCTTCGAACAGAATGCCCGGCGCGTTGGTGCCCGCGTTGTTAAAGAGCACGTCGACGCTGCCGAATTTCTCCCTGGTTTTGGCGAAGAGCGCAGTCACATCGGCTGTTTTGGAAACGTCGGTCGGCACCGCAAGCGCGCGTGCGCCGGCGCCCGATTCGGTAACCGCTTGCGCTAATAAGTCGGCGCGGCGTCCGGCGAGCGCGACGCTGTAACCCGCATTCAACAGCGCCAGTGCCGAGGCTTTACCTATGCCGGAACCCGCGCCGGTCACTACCGCAACTTTGTTCGCCATGTGTATTCCTTTGTGTGTGAAGAGGGTTTAATCGAGTTTGGCGCCCGATGCCTGCACGACGCGCGCCCATTTCGCGGTCTCATCGCGGATGTAAAGTGCGAATTGCTCGGCCGTGCCGCCCGTTGCATCGATGCCTTGCGTTGCGAATTGTTTTTTGACGTCCGCATCGCCAAGCGCGCGCGCGACTTCCTTGTTTAGACGCTCGATGATTTCTCGCGGTGTCCCGAGCGGCGCGAGCAGCCCGAACCACACCGCCGTCTCGAACCCGGCGAGGCCCGCTTCTGCGATCGTCGGCAACTCGGGCGCGCTGCTCGTGCGCTGCGCGCTGCTCGCGGCCAGCGCACGCAACGTGCCGGCCTTGATATGCGGCAACGCGGTCGACGCCGGCGAAAACATCACCATCACGCGGCCGCCGAGCAAATCGGTCATCGCCTGCGGGCTGCCTTTGTACGGAATGTGCACGAGCTTGACGCCGGCCATCAGGTTGAAGAGTTCGCCCGACAGATGCGGACCGGTACCATTGCCGGACGAGCCATACAGAATTTCACCGGGTTTTAATTTGGCGGTTTTAATCAATTCACGCACCGAGCGCACCGGCAGCGACGGATGCACGACGAGCAGATTAGGGACTGATGCAACCGCGGCGATCGGCGCCAGATCGCGTGCGAAATCGAAAGCGAGTTTGGTGTAAAGGCTCGCATTGATCGTGTTGGCGATGGTGCCCATCAACAGCGTGTAGCCGTCAGCGGGCGCGCGCACCACCGCTTCAGTCGCGATGTTGCTGCTCGCACCGGGCCGGTTGTCGATGACGATTTGCTGACCGAGGCCGTCGGCCACTTTCACCCCGACGATGCGCGCAACCAGGTCGGCTGCGCTCGCCGGCGGAAAGCCGAGCACGACGCGCACGGGCTTGGCCGGGTAGCCGCTTTGCGGCCAGGCGTTGGACATGGCGGCGAGCGTGAGCATCGCGGTCAGCAGGCGGGAGGTGGTCTTCATGGCGGGAGATTCTCGAGTTTATACTGCAAGACGTTTTTATTATTTACGCAATCCTAACAGCGAGGAGCAGCATCATGGCAAAACTGCGCGCGGTCGAATGCCGCGAGTTTATCAAGGCGGTGGTCGAAAAGGCCGAAGAGATGAAAGTGCCGGTAGCGATCGCAATCGTCAATGCGGAAGGGCATCTGCTCGCGCTCGAGCGCATGGACGACGCGGGCTTTATCACGCCTGACACGGCGCAGAGCAAAGCGTATACAGTCGCCGCGTTTCGTTCAATGAGCCCGCGTTTTCCGGACGGCTTGGTGATCCAGCAATGGTTCAAGGAGCGCAATCCGCAAATGCTGATGAACGCATCGGTGTTCACCGGCGGACGGGTGGTGGTGTCGGGCGGCTGCGCACCGGTGTTCAAGGGCGATGAAATGGTCGGCTGCTACGGCGTGAGCGGCGGCACCTCCGACCAGGACGAAATCATGGGCCGCTACGCGCGGGAGAAAGTTGGCTGGGCGCATTTGCCCGAGCACGACGATACGCCGCCGGACGTGAAGCAGCACATCAATGAGATATATGCGCGGGTCGGGCTCGACGCGCGCAAATTGTGAGCGGCCGGCCCCGCGAATAAGTTGGCAGCGCCGGCCCCGCAATTGAGTCGTAACCGGCAGACCGCGCGACTAGGCCAGGATATTCTCGACCTGCTCCTGGCGCAGCAACTCGAACACGAACGCTTCGAGCTCGGGTCCCAGCGCATCGCGCGCCGAGAGGATGCCGACCGGCCGGCCGTCTTCAACCACCGGCACGTGGCGGAACTTGCCGCCGTACATCATCTGCAGCGCGACCGAGAACGGCTGATCGGGCTTGACGGTTTGCGGGTTGCGCGTCATCACGTCGGCGAGCCGGGTGCTTTTGACGTCGCGGCCTTCGGCCACCACGCGGAACAACGCGTCGCGCTCGGTAAAAATGCCGGCAAGCTTGCCGTTTTCGACCACGATTACAGCGCCGATATGTTTGTCG
>JANXRI010000320.1 GCA_025353085.1 Betaproteobacteria bacterium | reverse complement strand
GCAATTGACATGCACTTTGCGGATTTCGCCGGAGCGAAGCCGCAGTTGCGCGTATTCGCCTTCGCGCGCGAGCAGTTGCACGGCGCCGCCGGCGGCCCGCGCAATCTGCGCGCCTTTGCCCGGCATCATCTCGATGCAATGGATCGTGCTGCCGACCGGTATGTTCCTGAGCGGCATTGCGTTGCCCGGCTTGATCGGGGAGTCCGAGCCGTTCTGGACCTGGGTGCCGACCGCGAGGCCCTTGCACGCGATGATGTAACGGCGCTCACCGTCCGCGTAGCACAACAGCGCGATGTGGGCGCTGCGGTTCGGATCGTGCTCAATGCGCTCGACTTTGGCGACAACGCCGTCCTTGTCACGCTTGAAATCAATGACACGATAATGTTGCTTGTGGCCACCGCCCATGTGGCGCGTCGTGATCTGCCCGGTATTGTTGCGGCCGGCGGTCTTGCTCTTGGGCTCAAGCAATGCGTCGTGCGGCCGGCCTTTGTAGAGATCCGGGTTGACGACCTTGACGACGGCACGGCGGCCGGGTGAGGTCGGTTTGACTTTAATCAGAGCCATTATTTGTTCTCCCCTGCCGCAAAGTTAATTTCATGGCCGGGCTTCAGCGACACGTACGCTTTCTTCCAGTTATTGCGGCGGCCCATGAAGCGGCCAAAGCGCTTTTCCTTACCCTTGACGTTGGCGACCTGGACCGACAGGACTTCAATTTTCTTGTCCTTGGTGCCGAACATGAGTTCGACCGCAGCCTTGATTTCGGGCTTGGTCGCGTCGGGCATCACGCGAAACAAGTACTGGTTATTTTTCTCGCCGACGAAGGTGCCTTTCTCCGATATCACCGGAGCCAGCAGCACTTTCATCAGACGCTCGGTATTCTTGGTGCCGGGGGCGGCGCTCATTTCAGCAGCTCCTCGAATTTAGCCATCGCGGTCTTGGTCAGAAGCACGTTGGCATGTCTTATCAGGTTGACCGGATCGGCGTGCGAGGCGGCACAAACATTTACGTTGGGCAGATTGCGCGCGGACAGTAAAAGGTTTTCGTCCATGCTGTCGGTGATAATCAGCACGTTTTCATAGCCCATGCTTTTCACTTTCTCGGCGAGCAGCTTGGTTTTCGGCGCATCGAGTGTAAAACTGTCGACGACCGCCAGCCGCCCTTCGCGCGCCAACTGCGACAGGATTGAGCACACACCCGCGCGATACATTTTTTTGTTCAGCTTGTGCGTGAAATTCTCGTCGGGTCGGTTGGGAAATATCCGGCCGCCGCCGCGCCACAGCGGACTCGAGGTCATACCGGCGCGCGCACGGCCGGTGCCCTTCTGGTTGAACGGCTTCTTCGTGGAGTGGCTGACTTCGCCACGATCTTTCTGGGCGCGCGTGCCTTGGCGCCCGTTCGCCAGATAAGCCGTCACGACTTGATGAATTAACGCCTCGTTGTAGTCACGCCCGAACACTGCATCTGCCGCTACCACGCTGGCAGTCGACTTACCGCTTTGATCGATCAGCTTGAGTTCCATCATTTACCTGCCTTTGCTGTCGGCTTGGCGACGGGCTTCACAACCGTTTTACCGATTTTGACCGCCGGGTAAACGGTGATGTCGCCATTCTTGGCGCCAGGTACCGCGCCGCGAATCAACAGCAATTGGCGCTCGGCGTCGATGCGCACGATCACGAGGTTCTGCGTAGTGCGATTGACGTCGCCGAGATGGCCGGTCATTTTCTTGCCAGGAAACACGCGACCCGGGTCCTGCGCCATCGAGATCGAGCCTGGCGTGTTGTGCGAGCGCGAGTTACCGTGCGTTGCGCGATTGGATTTGAAGTGGTGGCGCTTGATGACGCCGGCGTAACCTTTGCCGATCGTGGTGCCGGATACGTCGACTTTCTGGCCGACCCTGAAGACGTCGACACCAATCGTGCCGCCGACTTTCAGATTCGCGATTTGTTCGGCAGTGACGCGGAATTCTTTTAGCACCGAACCCGCTTCAACGGCGGCTTTGGCAAAATGACCCGCCGCCGACTTGTTGACGCGGCGCGCGCGACGCGTGCCGTAAGCGACCTGCACCGCGGTGTAGCCGTCGGATTCCGGCGTCTTAATTTGGGTCACGCGGTTATTCGACACGTCGACGACCGTCACCGGGATGGAGTCGCCATCATCGGTAAAGATACGCGTCATGCCGATCTTGCGACCGACTAGTCCTAAACTCATTTTATTCACCTTTTCTTTAACCGACCCGCGGCCTTGATAACGCCGCGGATGGTGCCGACTTCAATTGGTCGGCCGTTCACTTTCAGTAACAGGGCATAAAAAGCCCGGATGCTGTTTTCTACAACTTGATTTCTACGTCTACGCCCGCCGGCAGATCGAGCTTCATCAGCGCGTCAACCGTTTTGTCCGTGGGATCGATGATGTCCATCAACCGCAGATGCGTGCGTATTTCGAACTGATCGCGCGACGTCTTGTTGGCATGCGGTGAGCGCAGCACGTCAAAACGTTCCTTGCGAGTGGGCAGTGGCACGGGGCCCTTGACCACGGCGCCGGTACGCTTCGCGGTTTCCACAATCTCGAGCGCCGACTGGTCGATCAAGCGATAGTCGAACGCCTTCAGGCGAATACGGATTTTCTGACTTTTTGCGGCGGCCATGTTTACTCGATGACTTTAGCGACGACGCCGGCGCCGACGGTCTTGCCACCTTCGCGAATCGCGAAGCGCAAGCCTTCTTCCATCGCGATGGGCTGAATCAGCGCCACCGTGATCGAGATGGAAGAAGGCTTGCGCTTCGCGATTCGCGAAGGTGGCAAGACCGTCGGCGCCGGCGTCGTCGCTAAAGTCATCGAGTAAACATGGCCGCCGCAAAAAGTCAGAA
>JANXRI010000263.1 GCA_025353085.1 Betaproteobacteria bacterium | reverse complement strand
GCTCGTCAGAGCGCCTTTTTCATGCCGCATGGTGCCGGTTATTGTTGCCGCTTGAGCGTGAGCTTCTGCACGCGCCAGTTCAAAAGTTCCGCGACGTACAACGTGTTTTCGTTGGGGCACGCGATTTCGTGGATCCAGCCGAACTGCTTCAACTGCTTGCCGCTTTCGCCGAGATAGCCGAGCACCTTGCCGTCGAGCGCCATCTTGTAAACGCGGCCCGGATACGCGTCGGAGGCGAACAGCACCTGGTTCGGCCCCGGCGTAATGCACAGCGCCCATGGCGAGCCAGGCAACTGCGTTTTTTGCGCGCCGGAGGCTTCTACTTTGGCGACGTCGGGTTTGCTCAGGATCGCCGGCTCCGCGCTTGGATCGTACGGTACGTCGATCGTCATCACGCGCAGCAGAGTGCCCTCTCCGTCGAACACCTGGATGCGGCGGTTGCCGCGATCGGCGACATACACATTGCCCTGCGCATCGGTGGCGATACTGTGCGGCGTGGTCAACTCGCCGGGTTTGCTGCCCTTGCTGCCCCATGATTTAAGCCAGCGGCCGTCTTTGTCGGCTTTGGCCACGCGCGAATTGATATACCCATCGCTGATGTATACGTTGCCGGCGGCGTCCCACGCCATGTCGGTGACTTGCCGAAAGCGACCGACTTCGGCGGGCAACGGCGGGTTCGGGTGCTCGAGCGGGCCAGTCTCTTTATCTGACGCTTCCTGCTTGCGCCCGAACACCATGACGACCTCGCCTTTCGGATTGAACTTGACGACCATGTCCGAGCCTTTGTCGGCCACCCAGATATTTTGTTCCTTGTCGATGCGCACCGTGTGGCCGAACGACCACGCGTAAAGATTCTTGCCGATTTCGCGGATGTACTTGCCGTTCGCATCGAACTCCAGCAACTGCGCGGCGGCGGCGGCATACGCAGGACCGGACGTGTTGCCGCGCGACAGCACGAAGATGTGGCCTTTGGCGTTGACTGCCACGCCGGTAACTTCACCGAGATACATGTTCTTGGGCATCTTCAGTGGGTTGATGCCGTCAAACGGGATTGCCTGCTGCGCGAATGCAGGCAGGCTTAACAGCATGAGCGATGCAATCAGGATGCGATACATGTGGTGTCCTCCGGTGTAAGTGGTGGCGGCACTTTCAGTGGCGCTGATTCCCCGCGCTTTGTTATCGTTCCGCCTGCCATGAAGTATACCGAAAGCCGCGCGGTTGCGAGACAATCACCGCGGGCCGGCGCGCCGGCGCGTCAATCCGTTCCATCTTCCAGGAGTCATTCCTTGCAAGGCAAAGCGCGTTTCATCCGGCCCGTGATCGTCGCGGCCATCATGGCATTTCTGATGACCGCCGTTATCACGTTTATCAACCTGGGAGCGCCGCCCGATTTCCTCCGGCGCTGGATGATCGCTTACGCCGTGGCGTGGCCGTTTGCGACAGTCGCCGCATTTGTCGCGGTGCCGATCACAGATCGCGCGACCCGGTGGATTGTTAGAAAAATCGATAGCCGTTAAATTTGTTTCGAGGCCCGTTCGGTCGCCCATCGTTGTCGTTATTGCATCGACCATTCAGGGGGAGATATGAACATGACCATTATCGTGCAACTCGTCGCGGCGCTGGGCCTCGCGTTGTCGATTGCCGCGTCCCATGCGGCCGAAGCGCCATACGATCTCGTGCTGCGCAATGCGCGCATCGTCGACGGCACCGGCAGTCCCTGGTACCGCGGCGATGTGGCGATACGCGGCGACAGCATTGCGCGAATTGCACCTTCAATCACGGGCTCCGCCACGCGCGTGATCGACGTTGGCGGTCTGGTTGTTGCGCCGGGCTTCATCGACCTGCATACGCATGCGATACGCGGTATTTTCCAGGTGCCGACCGCCGACAACTACGTGCGCCAGGGTGTCACCACCATCATGGAAGGCCCTGACGGCAGCTCGCCGATTCCGCTGAAGCCGTTTCTCGACAAGCTGGCGGCGCTGCCGAAATCGCTCAACATCGGCAGCTTCATCGGTCAGGGCTCGGTGCGTGAGGCGATTATCGGGCTCGCCAATCGCAATGCGACGCCCGACGAATTGGAGCGTATGCGCGCAATCGTTCGCGATGGCATGCGGGATGGCGCGTTCGGGTTGAGTACGGGACTCTTCTACGTGCCCGGTAATTTCACGCCGCTCGAAGAAGTGGTCGAACTGCAGAAAGTGGTCGCGCCGTATCGCGGCGTGCATACCTCGCACATGCGCGACGAGGCGTCGCGTGTCCTCGACAGCGTCAAAGAGACGATTGTGATCGGCGAGCGCGGCGGCGTGCCGACCCAGATTTCGCATCATAAGGTGATCGGCAAATCATACTGGGGTAAAAGCGTCGACACGCTGAAGCTCGTCGACGAAGCGCGCGCGCGTGGTGTCGACGCCACGATCGACGTGTATCCGTACACCGCTTCGAGCACCAGCATCGCGGCCGCGCTGTTGCCGCAGTGGGCACAGGAGGGTGGCCATGCCGCGACCGTCGCACGGCTGAAAGATCCGGCGGTGCGCGCAAAAATAAAAACCGCGATTGCCGACAGCATTATCAACGAGCGCGGCGGCGGCGACCCCGCCAACATCGTGCTGTCGATCTGCGAATGGGACGCAGCGCTCGCGGGAAAAAACCTGGCCCAGCTTACGTTGGCGCGCGGCGCGCCGCCGACCGCGGACAACGCCGCCGAGACGACCATGTGGATAGTCGAGCAGGGCAATTGCGGCGGCGTGTTTCACGCAATGGACGAAGCAGACTTGCAGCGCATCATTCGCCATCCGGCGACGATGATCGCCTCGGACGGCACCGTGCCGATCTTCGGCAGGGGAGCGCCGCATCCGCGCAGCTACGGCACGTTCGCGCGCGTGCTCGCCGTCTACGTGCGCGAAAAGAACATCCTCACGCTCGAAGACGCCGTGCGCAAAATGTCATCGTATCCCGCTGCACGTATCGGCCTCACCGATCGCGGCGTGCTCAGGCCCGGCATGAAAGCCGACATCGCGGTGTTCGATCCGGCGAGCGTGCGCGACGCCGCGACGTTCGAGAAGCCGCATCAGTATGCGATTGGCTTCCCGTCCGTGATCGTCAATGGAAAAGTCGTGTACGAGAATGGCGCGATGACCGCCGCGCGGCCGGGCAGTGTTCTGTATGGGCAGGGCGCCGCGGTAAAGCAGTGAAGCGTGATGGGCGATGGGGTAAAGGCGTGGTGATTGAGTGATTATGGGATTCAGTGATTCAGTTTCTAAATCACTCATTCCCCATCACCCATCACTCGCTTCTATTCAGGCTTGATGCCCGCGGCTTTCGCAATAGCCGCGTATTTTTCCAGATCGTCTTTGAGAAAACGCGCGAACTCTTCCGGCGAGTTGCCAATCGGTTCGAGGTTCAACGCCGCAAAGCGCTCACGCGTGTCGGACATTTGCACAATCTTCTTGATCGCTGCATTGATGCGCATGACGACTTCTCTCGGCGTGCCGCGTGGGCCGTATATTCCGTACCAACCCGTGCTCTCGTAGCCCTTGACGCCCGCTTCGTCTACGGTTGGCACATCGGGCAGTTGCGACGAACGTTTCACGCCAGTGAACGCCAGCGGCCGCAGGCGTCCTGCCTGTACCATCGGCACCACCACCGGGCTCGGCCCGAACATCAGCGGAATCTGCCCGCCGAGCAAATCGGTCGCCGCAGGACCAGCGCCTTTGTACGGCACGTGGATGAACTTGACCTTGGCCATCATCTGAAAAAGTTCAGCGGCGAGGTGGGTGCTATTGCCGTAGCCGGCCGAGCCATACACGATCGTGCCCGGCCTCGCGCGCGCCATGTCGATCAACTGCTGCAGGTTCTTCGCGCCGAACGACGGATGCACGACGATGACGAGCCCGCCCGAGTTGGCGATGAGGCCGATCGGCGCGAAATCGCGCAGCGCATCGTACGGGAGTTTCTTGTAGACGGCGGGATTGATTGTGTGCGCGCCGGCCGTTATCAACAGCGTGTAGCCATCGGGCACCGCGCGTGCCGCGATCTCCGTGCCGATGATATTGTTCGCGCCGGCGCGGTTATCGATCACGACGTTCTGCCCGAGTATTTCCGAGAGCTTCACGCCCATGATGCGGCCGACCACATCGATCGCGCCACCGGGTGCGGCGGGCACGACGAGACGGATTGGGCGGTCGGGGTAGGCGGCGGCGCAGCGACAGGCAAAACATGCTAGTCCTAAAAAAATTAAAACGTTCTTCATGGGGGTAAATTATTCGGCTTCGTTTTTGCAATCCTGTATGCCGCTGAATATCGCGTAGTTCCAGGTACAAGTTCGACAAGTCCCCGCTTTACTAGCCGCTGAAGAATGCCCTTCATTTTGTTCTCTGAACCTATGAAACACAGTTCACGTGCCACGCGGTTCGTAATTTGATCGTTCTTCTGTAAATATCCCCCGGCAAAGCCGGGGGCTTTAGGTTGTGAGCCGCTCAAAGCGGCTTGGGGGTCGCTAACGCGGCCCCGTTTCTCGTGAGCCACCTTAACGGTGGCCGCTCATTGCCAAAGTTTCATCTGCTCCAATCGCTCGTCTGCGGCCTCCTGGTTGCGGATGTATTCACGAATCGTCGCCTCATCCCGCCCAACCGTCGAAACGAAATACCCTCTCGCCCAGAAGTGCTGCCCGACGAAGTTCCTCTTCCTCTCCCCGTACACCCGTGCCAGATGAATCGCACTCTTTCCCTTGATGTACCCGACCACCTGCGATACCGCGTACTTCGGCGGGATCGACAGCATCATGTGCACATGATCTGGCATCAGATGCCCCTCTTCGACGCGGCTCTCTTTCTGCCTTGCTAACTCCCGAAATAGCTCCCCGAGATACTTGCGCAATTGCCCATACAGCAGCCTTCGACGTCCCTTCGGTATAAATACAACGTGATATTTGCACTCCCATTTCGTATGGCTTAGGCTCTCATACTTGTCCATCGTGAAACTCCTTTTCGTGTGCTTTGGCGGCTCACGACTTGGAGTTTCCTCCGATGGACTCCTTTATCTGTCAAACTTTTACTGCCTCCCCGGCAAAGCCGGGGGGTCTCCCGCTGACGCTAG
>JANXRI010000234.1 GCA_025353085.1 Betaproteobacteria bacterium | reverse complement strand
ACGGACGAGCCCGTGCTCAATATTTCGTGCGACGTGATCGAACCGTCGGACGGCAAAGGCTATGACCGCGATCCGCGCTCGATCGCCAAGCGGGGTGAAGCGTATCTCAAGTCGACCGGTCTCGGCGACATCGCTTACTTCGGTCCGGAACCTGAATTTTTCATTTTTGATTCGGTGACCTGGAATGTCGACATGTCGGGTTGCAGTGTCAAAATTAAATCCGAAGAAGCACCGTGGGCCTCGGGTGAAGAACTCGAAGGCGGTAACATGGGGCACCGCCCGCCCGTCAAAGGTGGCTATTTCCCCGTGCCGCCGGTCGACACCCTGATGGACATCCGCAATGCGATGTGCATCGCGCTCGAGCAGCAGGGCGTTGAAGTCGAAGTGCATCACCACGAAGTCGCAGCACCCGGGCAATGCGAAATCGGCACCAAGTTCGAGAGCCTAGTTAAGCGCGCGGACTGGAACCAGATTCTCAAATATACAGTTCAGATGGTGGCCTCGTCGTACGGCAAAACCGCGACGTTCATGCCCAAGCCCATCGTTGGCGACAATGGCTCGGGCATGCACGTGCACCAATCGGTGTGGAAAGGCGGCCAGAACATGTTTGCCGGCAACGGCTACGCTGGCCTGTCCGAATTCGCGCTGTTTTATATCGGTGGCATCATCAAGCACGCTAAGGCGCTGAATGCGATCACCAACCCCGGCACCAATTCATACAAGCGTCTGGTGCCCGGCTTTGAGGCGCCGATCAATCTCGCCTACTCGGCACGTAATCGCTCGGCTGCATGCCGTATTCCGTATGTGACCAACCCCAAAGCCCGCCGCGTCGAAATCCGCTTTCCGGATCCGACCGCGAATCCGTACCTCGCGTTTACGGCAATGCTGATGGCCGGTCTCGACGGCGTGCAAAACAAGATTCATCCCGGCGATCCGATCGACAAAAATCTGTACGACCTCCCGCCTTCGCAGGCCAAGAAGGTGCCGAATGTATGCTCGTCGCTCGATATGGCGCTCGAGCATCTCGATAAAGACCGGGGCTTCCTGACCGCGGGCGGTGTGTTTTCCGATGACATGCTGAATGCTTACATCGCGCTCAAGATGGAAGAAGTCACGCGCTTTCGCATGACGACGCATCCGGTTGAGTTCGATATGTATTACAGTTTGTAACAATTCATACCGGGCGGTTTCTTACAACAGGGCGGGCTTCCCGCCCTGTTGTATTTACAGCGTTCTCCACGCATCGTTACATTGTAAGTTCACTTTTTCTGACATAGACTTAGCGCCAACGCTTAATTTGCGGTGTCAACCGCAAAGGGTATCGCCCGTTGCTCTAAACGGCTACCGGAGGATCGCTATGAGACTATGTTTGTTGCTACTGCTCGCGTGTTCGACGTCAGGTGCGTACGCTGAAATGTGGAAGTGCATCGACACTGACGGCAATACGCGCTACACCAATGTAAAGGGTGATGCGAAGGGTTGCAAAGGCTTGAACCTGGAACCGATCAATACCGCGCCACCACCGCCGCGCGCCGCCCAGCAAAAGCCCGGCAATTTCCCAAGCGTAGATAACGACACGCAGCGCAGCCGCGATGCCGGCCGCCGAAAAATCCTGGAACAGGAACTTGCGCAGGAGCAGTTGCAACTCGACGCGGCGAAAAAGCAACTCACCGAACAAAAGGAAGTGCGTCTGGGCAATGAAAAAAACTTTGCGCGTGTCGAGGAGCGGTTGAAGCCGTTCGACGACAAAGTCAAACTGCATGAAGGCAACGTCGAGAGCCTTCGCAAAGAGCTCACCAACGTCAAGTAGGCAGCCGCTTAATAATTGCGGCTATACGCATTCCGTCGCCACGCGGTTCGCGCATGGTCTGATTCTTGCTCGTTCACCTCTGAACAATAAACAACATGGCGGTTGCCGCATTAGCAGGACTCGACCTACTCGCAACGGCGATCGTGATTGTCGATCGCGAGTTGGTTGTGCGCTTTGCGAATCCCGCTGCCGAAAACTTATTCGAGTTGAGCAGCAAGAGCTTCGTGGGAAATCCGGTTACAGAAATTTTTGAAAATGATCGCGTGCTGAGTAGCGCGATCGACTACGCGTGCATAAATAATTGCAGCTATACCGAACACGATCTCAAGATCGGCGCGGCGGGCCGCGCCAAATTGCATTTAAGCTGCACGTTGTCACCGGTCGAGATCGAAAGCCGGGTGACCGGCTGGCAGGGGCGCGCGGACTCGTTAGTGGTGCAACCACCCGCTGGCGGGGAGCGCGCCACGACCCCTGCTCCCGCAAGCGGGCGTTCCGCTGACGTGTTGCAGGGGTTCCTGCTGCTTGAATTCCGCCATATTGACCGGCAAATAAAAATTGCGCGCGAAGAACGCCTGCACGATCAGAGTCAGGCAAACCGCGAGTTGATTCGCAATCTTGCGCACGAAATTAAAAATCCGCTCGGCGGCATCCGCGGTGCGGCGCAATTGCTCGATCACGAACTCGAGCGCCCCGCGCTGCACGAATATACGCAGGTCATCATGAAAGAGGCGGACCGTCTGCAGTCGTTGATGGATCGGCTGTTGACGCCACACCGTTTGCCGCAACCCGCTTTGCTTAATATTCATGAGGTGCTCGAGCGCGTGAGGAGCCTTATTCTCGCCGAATATCCGCGCGGCCTCGTGATCCGCCGCGATTACGACACGAGCGTGCCGCTGCTCAAAGGCGACAAGGAGCAGATGATTCAGATCGTGCTCAACATTGCGCGCAACGCAGCGCAGGCGATGAAAGGCGATGGCCACCTCATCTTCAAGACGCGCATCGCGCGCCAGGTCACGCTCGCGCGCAAGCGCTACAGGCACGCGCTGGCGGTCGAGATCAGCGATACCGGTCCCGGCATACCGGAAGACATGCGCGAAAAAGTTTTTTATCCGCTCGTCTCGGGCCGCGAAGGCGGCAGCGGGTTGGGACTTACTTTGGCGCAGACTTTCGTGACCCAGCATGGCGGCACCGTCACGTTCGAAAGCCAGCCGGGAAACACGACCTTTACTTTGCTGCTGCCGATCAACCACAGCGAGAATGCGAAATGAAACCGGTCTGGATAATTGACGACGATCGCTCGATACGCTGGGTGTTCGAGAAGGCGCTAACCCGCGAGAACATTGCGTTCAAAACGTTTTCGTCCGCCGGTGAGGCGCTCGCCGCGCTCGGCAAAGAGACGCCGCAGCTCGTGGTCAGCGATATCCGCATGCCTGGCGAGTCGGGCCTTGAACTGTTGCGGCAGGCGAAGCAGCGCTATCCGAACATGCCGGTCATTATCATGACTGCCTATTCAGATCTGGAAAGCGCAGTTGCCGCGTTTCAGGGCGGCGCTTACGAATATCTGCCGAAACCGTTCGATGTCGACCACGCGGTCGAGCTCATCCGGCGCGCGATGGAAGAGAGCACGCGGCAGGATGAAGTCGTTGAAGCGCCGGGCGCCGAGCCTGAAATACTGGGCCAGGCGCCTGCCATGCAGGAAGTGTTTCGCGCGATCGGCCGCCTCGCGCAGTCGCATGCGACCGTGCTGATCACGGGTGAATCCGGCACCGGCAAAGAGCTTGTTGCAAGCGCCTTACACCGCCACAGTCCGCGAGCGACCAAACCTTTCATCGCGATTAACACCGCGGCAATCCCTAAAGATTTGCTCGAGTCGGAGCTGTTCGGCCATGAGCGCGGCGCGTTCACGGGCGCGCAAACCATGCGCCGCGGCCGCTTTGAACAAGCCGACGGCGGCAGTTTGTTTTTGGATGAAATCGGCGACATGCCCGCTGACTTGCAGACGCGTTTGCTGCGCGTGCTCTCGGACGGTCAGTTCTATCGCGTCGGCGGTCACCAACCGATCAAAGCCAACGTGCGGGTGATTGCGGCGACCCATCAAGACCTCGAAGTGCGGGTCAAACAGGGTTTGTTCCGCGAAGACTTGTTCCATCGCCTGAACGTGATCAGGCTGCGGCTGCCGGCGTTAAGAGAGCGGCGTGAAGATATTCCGTTGCTGGCGAAACATTTCCTGGCCAAAAGCGCGCGTGAACTCGGCGTCGAGCCTAAACGCCTGACGGATGCGGCGCTCAAATTTTTGAGCGCGCAGGATTTCCCGGGCAACGTGCGGCAGGTCGAAAATTTGTGTCACTGGCTCACGGTGATGGCGCCCGGCGTCAATGTAGACATCAACGATCTGCCCTCCGAACTGCGCGTGGAAGCGGGCGCAGTCGTCGGCGAGAACTGGATAAGTGCGCTCGAACGCGAAGTCGCCAACGCGTTGAACCGCGGGGAAACCAGCTTGATCGATGTGCTCGGGCCGCAGTTCGAAAAAGCCTTGATCACGCGCGCGCTGGCCCACACCGGCGGGCGGCGCATCGAAGCGTCGCAATTGCTCGGCCTCGGTCGCAACACGCTGACGCGCAAGATTCAGGAACTGGGACTCGACGCGGGCAAAGGCGGCGACGACTGAATCGCCGTGCCCCGGTGCAGCGGCGACAGTCAATCAGATCGTAGTCCCACCCGGCTCGACAGTACGACAAAGACAACCGAATTAATCGGTCGCGAATTCCGCCGTCACCGGCGCGTGGTCCGACGGACGCTCGTTCCGGCGCGGTTCCAGATCGATGGTGCAAGCTCTGCAGCCTTGTGCGAGAGGGTCACTCAAGAGAATATGATCGATGCGCAAACCCATTTTTCGCCTGAATGCATTCATGCGGTAATCCCACCACGTGAACGATTGGGGCGGCTGCTCGAACAATCGGAAGCTGTCTTTGAGCCCGACCGCCAGCACATCCTGAAATGCCTGGCGTTCGGGGGCGCTAACCAACACCTGGCCTTCCCATGCCTTGGGATCATGGACGTCGCGCTCGTCGGGCGCGACATTAAAATCTCCGACCACAACCAGCCGTTCATTCGCTGCACGTTCGCCCGTGAGCCATTGCGTCGTGCGCCTGAGCCACTCAAGTTTATAGCGGTACTTTTCCGACTCGACGGTCTGGCCATTGGGCACGTAAAGGCAAACCACCCGGATGCCGTCGATCGTTGCCGCCAGCACGCGCTTCTGCGGATCGTCAAAATCAGGGACGCCCATTTGCATCGCGGACGCGGGCGCCTTGCTGATTATCGCGACGCCGTTGTAGGTTTTCTGTCCGCTGTATTGAACGTCATAGCCTGCGGCACGTAGGTCGTCTACCGGAAACTTGGCGTCTTCGAGTTTGGTTTCCTGCAGGCACAGCACGTCAGGCTGGCGGGACTTGAGCCACTCGAGCACCTGCGGCAGGCGGACTTTGAGCGAATTGACGTTCCAGGTCGCGACCCGCATTTATTTTGCCGCAGCGGGTGTTTCGACCGGCGGTTTTGCCGGTGGCGTGGATGGCAGTTTCGCACCGGCGGCGGGCTTCGTACCCGGGATGGCAGCGCTTGGATAGCCGGCGGCGTCGAGCGCAGCGTCCCATTCCGGCGCGAAGTAACCCTGCAGGTTTTTAAGCTGGCCGACCGTCAGGAAAGGAACCCGCGGATTGCCGCCGGACATTTTTTTAAAATCCTCGAACTCCTGCGGCGAAGCAGGGTTGGACGGATCTTTCTCGGTATACGGTGCGCCGCGCTTGTCGAGATGCGCGCGCGCGGCTTTGCACGGGTCACCACACGCCGCCGTCGTATAAAACGTCAGCGGGAAAGTTTTGACTGCCACTTGCACACTGTATGGCGCGTCGCTTGTTTGCGCTTTGCCGGTGTCGCCGAGTTTTTTCTGCTCGACATTGCGGATATTCGCGGGCGGCGGGTACGGCGTGTAATTGACGACCCCTTTGTCATCGACCCAGCGGTACATGTCCGCGCCGTGGGCGAGTGCAGCGAGTGCCATCAGAACCACCAGTGCGTGAAATTTCATGTCGATCTCCCCTCTCTTATTCACCACGACAACCGCGGCAACTTTTATAGCACAACGTCCGCGGCCGGGGTAGGAACCCGGTTACGCCGCAGCCACCGCGGTCATTCCATTGTGTCTTAACAACGCATCGATGCTCGGCGGGCGTCCACGAAAAGCGACGAACGAGTCGAGCGCGGCGCGGCTGCCGCCGACCGCGAGAATCTCATCGCGAAAGCGCGCGCCGGTTTTTGCATCAAATACGCCGCGTTCTTCGAACAGGCTGAACGCATCGGCCGACAGGACTTCCGCCCACTTGTAGCTGTAATAGCCGGCCGCGTAACCGCCGGCAAAAATATGCGTAAAGCTCTGCGCAAAGCGATTGAACGCCGGCGGAATGAGGACCGCCACCTGGCGGCGCACATCGTCGATCAGCGCCTGCACGGGCGCATCGCCCGCCGGATCGAAATCAAAGTGCAAATGCAGGTCGAACAGCGAAAACTCGATCTGCCGCACCATTTGCATGCCGCTCTGAAAATTTTTGGCGGCGAGCATTTTGTCGAATAGTGGACGCGGCAACGGCGCACCGGTATCGACATGCTGCGTGAGCGGCACCAGCGCGTCCCATTCCCAGCAAAAATTTTCCATGAACTGGCTCGGCAGTTCGACCGCATCCCATTCGACGCCATTGATGCCGGCTACCCCGAGCTCGTCGATGCGCGTGAGCAGATGATGCAGGCCATGGCCAAACTCGTGGAACAGCGTGATCACTTCGTCGTGAGTGAATACCGCCGGCCGCTTCTTGCCGTCGACCACGCCGACGGGCGGCGCGAAATTGCAATTGAGATAGGCGACGGGCGTCTGAATGCCGCCGCCGGTGCGGCGCCGCGTAATCGCATCGTCCATCCATGCGCCGCCGCGTTTCGACGGCCGCGCATAAAGGTCGAGATAAAACTGGCCGATCAGATTATGCGCGTGGTCGCGGATGCTGAAAAAGCGCACGTCCGGATGCCAGGTGGGCACGCCGTCGGTCGTGGGCTCGATCGAAACCGCATAGAGCGTTTCGACCACGCGGAACATGCCGCGCAACACGGTGGTCTCCGGAAAATACTGTTTGACCTCCTGGTCCGAAAACGCATAGCGCGCGATGCGGAGCTTTTCCGACGCGAACGAGATGTCCCATGACTGCAAGTCTGGCAGCGCGAGTTCATCGCGCGCGAATTGTTTGAGTTCGGCCAGGTCGCGCTGCGCAAACGGTTTGGCCTTGGTCGCGAGGTCGCCCAGGAATTGCAGCACCTGTTGCGGCGACTCGGCCATTTTTGGTTCGAGCGAATATTCGGCAAAGCTTCCAAAGCCGAGCAACTGCCCAAGTTCGCGCCGCAAGCCGACGATCTCTTTGATCAGCGCCGTATTGTCCCACTCAGGCTTGCCGAATTCGGCGGCGCGCGTTGCGTACGCGCGATACAGGGCTTCACGCAGGCCGCGATTGTCCGCGTACTGCATGACGGGACCGAAGGACGGCGCGTGCAGCGTGAATTTCCAGCCCGGTTCGCCATCTGCCACGGCCGCCTCGTGCGCAGCCTCGAGCACATCGGCCGGGATGCCGGCGAGCGCGTCACTGGATTCGACGTAATGCGCGTACGCATTGGTCGCATCGAGCACGTTGTCCGAGAAGCGCGAGGTCAATGCGGACAATTTCTCGCGCACCGTCATAAAGCGCTGCTTTTTGTCGGCCGTCAGATCGGCGCCGCCGAGCCGAAAGTCGCGCAGTTCATGCTCGATGACCACGCGGCGCGCCGGCGTGAGCGTCGCCATGACTGGCGATGCGCTGAGCTGTTTAAACCGTTCGAACAGGCGCTGGTTTTGCCCATACTCGGTGTAGAACTGCGTCACCTTCGGGAGATTCGCGTTATAGACTTCGCGCAGCCCGGCGCTGTTCATCACCGCGTTCAAATGGCCGACCTGTCCCCACGCGCGGTTGAGTTTCTCGGTCGCATCGTAAAGCGGAGAGACGAAATTGTCCCAGTCCGGCGCCGCGCTCGATGCGACGAGCTGTTCGATTACGGCGCGGCTGGAGGCCAGCAGCTCGTCTACTGCCGGCGTCACGTATTCAATTTTGAACGCGTCGAATCGCGGCAGGCCGGAAAAATCAAGTAAGGGGTTCATGGGCAGCGGGCTCAATCTGGAAAAGTGCGGAGAAGTCGGAGCTTTAAACCCGATTGGACGCCGGGCGGCGGCCAAGGTTCAGGCAAGAAGCGTTCAGGCTGATTCGTAGACGATCTGACCGTCGACCAGCGTGTAACTGACTTTGCCCTTGATTTCAACGCCGGTAAAGGGGGTGTTCTTGCCCTGGCTTTTGAGTGCGGCCGGCTCGACTTTCCAGTAGCGCGCCGGGTCGAAGATACAGAGGTCGGCGCCCACCCCCGGTTGCAACCGGCCCGCACTGACGCCGAGCACGCGCGCCGGCCCGCTCGTAATGCGGGCGAGCCCTTGCGCGAGCGGCAACTTTGCTTCTTCAATCCATTTCAAGGTCAGCGGCAACAGCAATTCAACGCCGGTCGCGCCGGTTTCGGCCTCGCCAAATGGCAACTGCTTGGCGTCTTCGTCGACCGGCGTGTGATCCGAGCACAGCGCATCGACGGTGCCATCGCCCAGCGCTGCCCGCAACGCATCGCGGTCGCGCTGGCTGCGCAAAGGCGGTGTCAGGTTGCAATTCGGATCGAAATAACCGATGTCCATCTCCGATAAGTGCGCGTGGTGAATCGCGACATCGCAGCTCACCTTGAGCCCGCGCGCTTTCGCCTGGCGCACCATGTCGACGCCTTCGGCGCTCGATACCCGGCATAGGTGGATGCGCGCGCCCGTTTCGCGTGCAAGCAACAGGATCGTCGACAATGCGATCGTTTCAGCGCAGACCGGAATCGCCGCCAGACCCAGACGCGTCGCCACCTGCCCGTCGTGCGCAACGCCACCGCGCGCAAGGCCCGCGTCCTGCGGGCGCAGCCATACCGCGAAATCGAAGGTGGCCGCGTATTGCATCGCGCGCAACAACAACTGCGTGTCGGTGAGCGGCGCATCGGCATGCGAGAACGCGACACAGCCCGCGTCGGTCAACTCGGCCATCTCCGTCAAGTGCGTGCCTTTCAAGCCGACGGTCAATGCGCCGACCGGATAGACGTGCGCCTGGTTCAGATTGCGCGCGCGAAACTTGAGCATTTCAACCAGGCCCGGTTCATCGAGCGGCGGATCGGTGTCGGGCGGGCAGGCTAAGCTCGTCACGCCACCGGCGGCGGCGGCCTGCATTTCGGATTCAAGCGTTGCCATATATTCAAACCCGGGCTCGCGCAAGCGTACGGCCAGATCGACCAGGCCCGGACAAACGATTAATCCGCTCGCATCGATGGTGCGATTGGCGGTGAAGCCGGAGGGCGCGTTGCCTAGCGCAACGATTTTGCCGGCGGCAATGTACACGTCTCGTTTGGCGTCAGTGCCGGTCGCCGGATCGATCAGCCGGCCATTTTTGATGTGTATTTTCATAATATTTGGCAATGGGTAATGGGTAACGGGCAATGGGAGGCGCCCAGGAACCGGTTGCCGGTTATGCGGGGTTTACTCATCGCCTATCACCCATTGCTCATCACCGTTTCAGTTGCCGGCCAGTATGCTCATCACGGCCATGCGAATCGCAATGCCGAACGTCACCTGCGGCAAGATCACCGACTGGCTGCCGTCGGCCACGGTCGAATCGATTTCGACGCCGCGATTCATTGGGCCCGGGTGCAGCACGATCGCGTCGGGTTTGGCGAGTGCTAGTTTTTCCGCCGTGAGACCGTAAAATTTGAAGAACTCCTGCGGCGAGGGCAGGAACGAACCGTGCATGCGCTCGTTTTGCAGCCGCAGCATCATGACGACGTCGACGTCTTTAAGCCCCTTCGCCATGTCGTGATAAACGTGCACGCCCATATTGTCGACGTTCGTCGGCAGCAGCGTTTTAGGACCGATTACGCGCACCTCGGGCACGCCCAGGGTCGTCAACGCGTGAATCTGCGAGCGCGCGACGCGCGAATGCAGGATATCGCCGACGATCGCGACTTTGAGTTGGCGGAAGTCCTGCTTGTAATGGCGGATCGTGAACATGTCGAGCAGCCCCTGCGTCGGGTGCGCGTGGCGGCCGTCGCCGGCATTGACGACATGAATATCTTCGCTCACATGGCGCGCGATCAAGTGCGGCGCACCGCTCTGGCTGTGGCGCACGATGAACATGTCGGCCTGCATGGCGGCGAGATTGGCCACCGTGTCGAGCACCGATTCACCTTTGGATTGCGATGAAACGTTGATCGCCAGATTGATCACATCGGCCGACAGCCGCTTGGCCGCGATTTCGAACGTCGTGCGGGTGCGCGTCGAGGGCTCGAAGAAAAGATTGAAAATCGCCTTGCCGCGCAGCAGCGGCACTTTCTTGACTTCGCGCCGGGTCACGCCGACAAATGATTCGGCGGTATCGAGTATCTGCCGCAGAATTTCGCCGGGCAGCCCTTCGATCGAGAGCAGATGATGCAGTTCGCCGTTCTTGTTGAGTTGGGGATTGCTGGTCAGAAACATCCGTGCCGTTGCCCTTATGTCAGTCGGTGCTCAAGGCGAGACTCAAGCGGCCCTGCGCATCGCGTTTGAGTTCCACGCTCTGGCCGGCCTCGATCGTCGCGCCGACAAACTGCGCGGCGATCGGCAGTTCGCGCCCGCCGCGGTCAACCAGTGACGCCAGGCGTATGCGCGAGGGACGGCCGTAATCGAAGAGTTCGTTCATCGCCGCGCGGATGGTGCGCCCCGTATACAGCACGTCGTCGACCAGGATCAAGTCACGGCCTTCGACTTCGAATGGAATGTCCGACGGCGCGACTTTGCGCTTCAGCCCCTTATGCTGAAAATCGTCGCGATAGAACGACACATCGAGCGTGCCGAACGGGACGTCGAGTTTGAGTGCGGTGTGCAGCCGCTCGGCAAGCCAGGCACCGCCGGTCACGATGCCGATCAGTCCAGTGTCGGGCGCGACGTTCCCGCGCATTTTTTCAATCAGCGCGGCCACCAGTTGCTCGGCGTCGGGCAGCGGCCGGGCAGTCATTGTTGGGCCTGCGCCATGTGAATGCGGCGCGCGCATTCATCGAGGTAGGCCTGCAGAATGTGCAGGGCGGCGACTTGATCGATGACGGGCTTGCGTTTGTGGCTGGCGACACCCGCGTCGGCCAAGCTCATATCGGCCGCGTCTGAACTCAGGCGCTCGTCAATGAGTTCCACCGGCAACTCAAAGCGGCCGCCAAGTTCGCGCGCGAATTTGCGCGCAAGCCGCGACACTTCATGTTCGGTGCCGTCCATGTGCAAAGGCAGGCCGACCACCAATAATGCGGGTCGCCATTCCCGGATCAGTCCGGCGATCGCGGCGTAGCGGGTTTTTTTGTCCGCCGCCGGGATCGTCGTCAATGGATGCGCGATACCGACCGACATGTCGCCGACCGCGGCACCGATGCGTTGCTCGCCGAAATCAAACGCGATGACGGTGCCCGCCTGCGCCGCACGTTGCACCGCGCGCGGCATTGCGGGCGGTTGCAGCGGTGCGTGCGGTTCACGCACGTCCGGATTGCTCGGATAAGGTTGCGTAGTTAACGCCGAGCAGTTGCATCGCGCGCGGCAGCCGCTGCGCGGCGGGCAATTTGAAAATAACTTCTTCGCTCGCTTCTACCGTGAGCCATGCATTTTGCGCGAGTTCATGCTCGAGCTGACCCGGAGCCCAACCCGAATAGCCGAGCGTCACCAGCATCTGTCGCGGGCCTTCACCGCGCGCGACCGCTTCGAGAATGTCTTTGGAGGTCGTCAGGCCAATGTCGGCGCTGATCGAAAGCGTCGATTGCCAGTTGCCGACCGGACCGTGCAGCACGAAACCGCGGTCGGTCTGCACCGGGCCGCCAAAATGCACGGCCACTGAATGGCAGTCTGCCGACGCGACTGGAATGTTCACCTGGTCAAGCAGTTTGCCGAGCGTCATGTCGAGCGGGCGATTGATCACAAGCCCGAGCGCACCCTGCTCGTTGTGCTCGCAGACATAAGTGAGGGTCTTGGAAAAATGCGGATCGGCCATGTTAGGCATGGCGATCAGAAAGTGGTGCGTGAGATTCACCGATTGCATTTTAGGATGTCTCGAGTCTGCCTCATGCCGGTTGATCAAGACCGGCGCTATTGTAAACGCGCAGAGTTCCGTTCACAATCGTTTCCTCCGGCCGTTCGCGCCGGGTGTTCGCGAAAACACGCAGCAGTGACCTACGATATCTCAATGGTGTGGTTCAGGCGCGATTTGCGCTGCTTCGACCACGCCGCGCTGCATGCGGCGCTGACCAGCAGCCGGCGCGTCTACTGCGTATTCGTGTTCGATCGCGAAATTCTCGATGCGCTGTCGCGCCGCGACGACCGTCGCGTCGAATTCATCTGGCACAGCGTGCGTGAGTTGCAGCAGGAGCTCGCACTGCATGGCGGCGGGCTCACGGTTCTTCACGGCCGTGCGCGCGAGGAGATTCCCGCGCTCGCGGCGCGGCTCAAAGCCGATGCAGTGTTTGCCAATCACGATTACGAGCCGGCCGCGATCGAGCGCGATCAGGCGGTCGCCGCGTCACTTGCCCGCGCGCGTTGCGCATTCATCACGCGCAAAGACCAGGCGGTTTTCGAAAAAGACGAAGTGCTGACGCAGGACGGCCGGCCGTTCAGCGTTTTCACGGCGTACAAAAACGCGTGGTTGAAACGACTCGACGGATTTTTTCTGCGAGCGTATCCGGTCGAAAAATATTGGGACCGGCTGGCGGCCGCTGCCGGTGGGTCAATGCCGACGCTAGAGACGATGGGCTTCAAGCCGACCAACTTGCTCGAGCTCGGCATTGCCCCCGGCATGGCGGGCGCCAGCAAACTGTTCGCCGACTTTAAAGAGCGCATGGCCGACTATCATGAGCGGCGCGATTTTCCGGCATTGCGCGGGCCCTCGTATCTGTCGGTGCATTTGCGTTTCGGCACGATTTCCATTCGCGCCCTCGCGAGCGAGGCGTGGCAGGCCGCGAATCGCGGCGCCGCGGTATGGCTGTCCGAACTCATCTGGCGCGACTTTTACTTCATGATTCTGTATCACCACCCGCGCGTGGTCACGCATGCGTTTCGCCCTGAGTACGACGCGATCCGGTTCGTGAACGATCACGCGCCGTGGCGCGCGTGGTGCGAGGGCCGCACTGGCTATCCGCTCGTCGACGCAGCGATGCGCCAGTTGAACATCAGCGGCTACATGCACAACCGGCTGCGCATGGTCGCTGCATCGTTTCTGGTCAAGGACCTGCATGTCGACTGGCGGCGCGGCGCGCAATATTTCGCCGAGCACTTGATTGATTTCGATCTCGCGGCAAACAATGGCGGCTGGCAATGGGCCGCGTCGACCGGCTGCGACGCCCAGCCGTACTTTCGCATCTTCAATCCGGTCACGCAGTCGAAAAAATTCGACGCGCGCGGCAAGTTCATCCGCTTATACGTGCCCGAATTAAAAGGCTGCGACGACAAGCTGATTCATGCACCGTGGTTGATGAGCGCGGTGCAGCAGGCAACGGCGGGGGTGATTATCGGCCGCGACTATCCGGCGCCGGTCGTCGACCATGCGGTCGCGCGGCGCATGACGCTCGACCTCTACACGCGCGCCAAAAATCCTTGAGTGGTGTCCGGCGCGGCGATGCCGCGGCCCGTCAACGGCGCCAGAACGCCGGGGTAAAGATGATCAGCAGCGTAAAAAGCTCGAGCCGCCCGAGCAGCATGGCGACCGTACACCCCCAGCGCTGAAAGTCAGTCAGGCTTGCATAGTTCTGGCTGCGACCGACCGGGTTTAACCACACCCTGTGTTGTTGATACTTGCGATCACGCCCAAAACGCGCTGAGCGCATCAAGGCCCGACGCGAGCAAAAGAAAAGTCATCACGATCACGCACGCGCCGCACATCGACATAAACGCGAGCACTGCAAAATTGCCGGAAGATGCGCGATTCCAAATTGTTTACAGAGCGGGTAAAACGCCGGAGCGCGTGCATCGCTGTGGCATAATCTTCGCATGCGCCGCGCGGTTCCCCAGTACACGCGTATCTATGCACCTTGCGCGCTGGCGCCCGGCGCGCTGCTGTCTCTGCGTGACACCGCCGCGCATCATTTAGCGCGCGTGTTGCGTGCAACAGTCGGCGACCACGTCATGGTGTTCAACGACGGCGTCGAATTTTCCGCCGTGATCGCGCGCATCGACAAACACGGCGTAACGGTCACGCTCGAGACGGGCTCAGCGGTAGACCGCGAAAGTCCGCTGATCTGTGTGTTGGCCCAGGCGATTTCGAGCGGCGAGCGGATGGACATGACATTGCAAAAAGCGGCCGAGTTGGGTGTGCGCGCCGTGCAGCCCCTTTATAGCGAACGCAGCATCGTGCGGCTCGACGCCGCGCGCGCCGTCAAACGTCTCGAGCACTGGCGCGAGGTGATGATTTCAGCGTGCGAGCAATGCGGGCGTAATGTGGTGCCGGCAGTCGCTCATCCGCAATCGGTGATCGAATGGCTCGGCGCATTGCCCGCGCGCCGCCACGACGAACTGCGCATCTTGTTGTCGCCGCATGCCGCGCAGCGGCTCGCCGACCTGGCGCAGCCGGCGGATACGATTCTGCTGGCCGGACCGGAAGGCGGCTTCACCGAAGTCGAGTCGACGCTCGCGCACGCGCGTGGATTCATCGCGCTTAAATTGGGACCGCGCGTGTTGCGCACCGAAACCGCGGCGCTTGCCGCGCTCGCCGCATTGAACACGCGGTGGGGCGATTTTTAACTCCGCCCGCGCCGCAGCAGGCGCGGTTTAGCCAGCCGGGCAGCGCTTTCCTTGACGTGCTTTCTCGCATACTATGCATTGAATAATAAGGATATCGAGTCATTCAATGGCGCTTTCCGTCTCCGCTGATTTCGTCAAATGGTTCCGCTCAGCGACGCCTTACATACACGCGTTCGGCGGTCGCACCTTCGTTATCGCGTTTGGCGGCGAAGTGGTTGCAGATGAACGCTTCCTTGCGCTGATCCACGACCTGAACCTGTTGGCGAGCCTCGGCGTGCGGCTGGTGCTCGTGCACGGCGCGCGGCCGCAGATCGAGGCGCGCTTGCAACAGCTCAAGCATCACGTGCGCTATGTGCGCGGCCTTCGCATCACCGACGATGTTGCCTTGTCGTGTGCTAAAGAAGCGAGCGGCAGAATGCGCGTCGAAATTGAAGCGTTGCTGTCAATGGGACTGCCGAACTCGCCGATGGCGGGCTCCGACATTCGCGTCGCCAGCGGCAACTTCGTGACCGCTAAACCGATCGGCATCGTCGAGGGCGTCGATCTCCTGCATACCGGGGAAGTGCGCAAAATCGACGTCCCCGGCATTTGCGACCGGCTCGATCACAATGAACTCGTGCTGTTGTCGCCGCTCGGTTATTCGCCGACCGGCGAAATTTTCAATCTGGCGCTCGAGGATGTCGCGATGTCTGCCGCGGTTGCGTTGGGCGCCGAGAAGCTTATTTTCCTGATGGATACGCCGGGCGTCGTCACCGGCAAGCGCGCCGAGTTGAAGCATGAGCTCACCTGCAGCCAGGCCGATAAACTGCTCGCGCGTGAAGGTGCTGTCACCGGTGACGTGGCCCTCTATTTGCCGCGTGCTGTCAGTGCTTGCCGCGCCGGGGTCAAGCGCGCGCATCTCTTATCGCGGCATGCCGACGGCGCGCTGCTGCTCGAGCTTTTTACGCGCCGCGGCGTCGGCACCATGGTCACACAGGATCCGCTCGAAAAGCTGCGGCCCGCGCGCATCGAAGATATCGGCGGCGTGCTGCGACTTCTCGAACCGCTCGAAGCGGAAGGCACGCTGGTCAAACGCGGGCGCGACCTGCTCGAAATGGAGATCGAGCGCTTTTACGTGCTCGAGCACGACCGCGAGATCACAGGATGCGCCGCGCTTTACCAGTACGACGATGGCATGGCTGAACTCGCGTGTCTCGCCGTGCATCCGGACCACCGGCGCGCCGGCGCCGGCGAGCGCCTGCTGCAAGCGATTGAGGCGCGCGCCAAGCTGCGTAAAGTCAAACGGCTCTTCGTGCTCACCACCCGCACCGCGCACTGGTTCATCGAACGCGGATTTCAGCCCGCGCCGGTATCCGCGCTGCCGCACCGCAAACAGGGCTTATACAACTACCAGCGTCGCTCACAGGTCCTCGTGAAACGCCTTTAGCGTGCGATGCAGCCGGGCCGCTCATGACGCGGGCTGTCGTGAAGAACGCCTTTTGCACCGAGATGAACCCCGGGATGGCCGGGCAGTCCGAGCTAAATCGCTGATAAAATCCTAGCCCGCACGACGACCATCCGGTCGTCGCCGCGGACAGTGTGGAGCGCCTCTATGACAAGAATAGTGAATTGCGTAAAGCTTGGCCGCGAAGCCGAAGGACTCGATTTCTCACCATATCCCGGTGAGCTGGGCAAGAAAATTTTCGAGAATGTGTCGAAAGAAGCGTGGAAACAATGGCTCGAACAGCAGAAAATGCTGGTCAATGAAAATCGACTGAACCTGGCCGACAAGAAGGCGCGCGAATATCTGGTTCAGCAAATGGACAAGCATTTTTTCGGCGGTGGGGCCGACGCCGCTCAGGGGTACGTGCCGCCGCTTGGCAAGTGAGAGACGAGCTAACCGGCGATGGACTTAATCCTGTGGCGTCATGCCGAAGCCGAGGACGAGCCTGCGAGCAGTAAGCAGGGCTCCCGCTTGCGGGATGCGCACGTCCGCGAGTCGGGCTCATTGCCGTCAATCGACGCACTATCAAGTATTCTATAGTGGACTTGATTCTATGGCGTCATGCCGAAGCCGAGGACGGCATGATCGACAGCGAGCGCATGCTCACTGCCAAAGGCATCAAGCAGGCAGCGCGGATGGCGAAATGGCTGCGCGCGCATCTGCCTGATGACGCAGTGGTGCTCGTGAGTCCAGCCCGGCGCGCGCAGCAGACAGCGCACGAATTAACGCCTGATTTTAAAACGGCACCTGAGTTAGGCCTGGCGGCGTCAGCGGCGGGCATATTGCTCAAAGCGGGTTGGCCTCAGAGCGCCGGCACCGTCATCATCGTCGGTCATCAACCGACGCTCGGCGAAACAGCGGCCTTGCTGTTGACGGACACGGTGCAACCGTGGAATCTAAAGAAGGGTGCCGTTGTGTGGGTCGCCCGCCGCGATGCTGATCCGCACGCGCGCACGCAGTTGCGCGCGGCGCTCTCGCCCGATCTGCTCTAAAACCCG
>JANXRI010000228.1 GCA_025353085.1 Betaproteobacteria bacterium | reverse complement strand
AAAAGTCCATTGCGAACATGACCCCGCCGAGGTCGCGTCCGGGCACCGGCAGGTCGCGCGGCTTTTCAGCGCCGCCCGCTAACACAACGGCGTCGAATTCATCAGTGATCATGGTCGGATCAAGCGTTATAGCGCGACTGTTGCCGGCACCTACCGGCGCCTCGCCGACCATATGATTGGTTTTAAATGCGACGCCTTCGGCCCGCATTTGATCGATGCGGCGATCGATCAGCCATTTTTCCATCTTGAAGTCCGGAATGCCATAGCGCAGCAGACCGCCAATTCGATCGTTTTTTTCGAAGACCATGACATCATGGCCCGCCCGCGCGAGCTGCTGCGCGCAGGCAAGACCGGCCGGACCCGAGCCGATGACGGCAACGCGCTTGCCCGTCTTGATTACTGCCGGCAACGGGATGACCCACTTTTCTTCCCAGGCCTTATCGATGATCGCGTGTTCGATCGACTTGATCCCGACCGGGTCGTTGTTGATGCGTAGCGTGCACGCCTCCTCACACGGCGCCGGGCAAACGCGACCGGTAAATTCGGGAAAGTTATTGGTCGAATGCAGATTATCGATCGCCGTCTTCCAGTCCTGCTTGTAAACGAGGTCATTGAAATCGGGGATGATGTTGTTGACCGGGCAACCGCTCATGCAAAACGGGGTGCCGCAGTCCATGCAGCGCGCACCCTGAACCTTGGCCTCTTCATCGTTCAGACGATGGACAAACTCGTGGTAATGTTTTTTGCGGGAACCCGTGTCTTCGCTGGCTTCCTGCAGACGCTGGAATTCGAGAAATCCGGTGACCTTGCCCATGCTTTTGCGCTCTATCCTGATTAACTTCTATGCAGCGACTTTGCCGTTGGCCGCTGCGAGTTCGGCGAGCGCGCGCTGGTATTCTTTTGGAAAGACTTTGACAAACTGCAGACGATACATGCCCCACTGCTCGAGGATCGCATGGGCGCGTGCACTGCCGGTGTAGCGCGCATGATTCTCGATTAAGCGTTTAAGTACAACTTCGTCCGCCAATCCCTGATGCCAGACCTCGCGCGATACTTTTGCCGCCTGTTCGGATTCAGCAAACACCGGCTCCAAGTCGATCATGGACATGTTGCAGTAATCGCTGAAGTCGCCCTGCTCATCGAGCACGTAAGCAATACCGCCTGACATTCCGGCTGCGAAATTGCGGCCGGTGGCACCGAGGACCACGACCGTACCGCCAGTCATGTATTCGCAGGCGTGGTCGCCCACCCCCTCGACCACGGCGCGCGCCCCCGAGTTGCGCACCGCAAAACGCTCGCCAGCGACGCCGCGGAAATAAGCTTCACCCGCGATCGCACCATACAGTACGACATTGCCCGTGATGATATTTTGCAACGGATCACCGCGGAACTTGGCGGAGGGCTGCACGCTGATGCGTCCGCCCGACAGGCCTTTGCCGCAGTAGTCGTTGGTGTCGCCGATGACATTAAGCGTCACGCCATGCGCGAGGAAGGCGCCGAGACTTTGGCCGGCGGAGCCCGCCAACCGCACCCTTATGGAGTCGTGTGGCAGACCATCGTGGCCGAAGCGCCGCGCGATCTCGCCGGACAGCATGGTACCGACCGCGCGATTGATGTTGCGTATCGGCATTTCGATCGTGACTTTTTCGCCGCGATCGAGCGCCGGTGCCGCCAATTCGATCAGACGATGGTCGAGTGCGCGGTCGAGACCGTGATCCTGACTTTCGCAATGCAGGCGCGGGCTGTTCAGGTTCGCCGGCGCCTGATAAAAGATCTTCGAGAAATCGAGCCCCTTGGCTTTCCAGTGCTCAATGCATTTTCTGGTCTCAAGCAAATCGGAACGTCCAATCAGATCGTCGAACTTGCGAATTCCGAGTTGGGCCATCAACGCGCGCGCCTCTTCGGCGACAAAAAAGAAATAATTGATGACGTGTTCCGGCTTACCCTGAAATTTTTTGCGCAAAACCGGATCCTGCGTCGCAACACCGACCGGGCAGGTGTTCAAATGACACTTGCGCATCATGATGCAGCCGGAGGCGACGAGCGGCGCAGTGGCGAAGCCGAATTCGTCGGCGCCGAGCAATGCGCCGATGATTACATCGCGCCCCGTTTTCATTTGTCCGTCGGCCTGCACCGCTATGCGGCCGCGCAGGCGATTGAGAACCAGCGTCTGCTGGGTTTCAGCGAGCCCGAGTTCCCACGGCGTACCCGCGTGCTTGATGGAAGACCATGGCGAAGCGCCGGTGCCTCCGTCGTGGCCCGAGATCGTCACGTGATCGGCCTTCGCCTTGGCGACGCCTGCGGCAACCGTGCCAACGCCTATCTCCGATACGAGCTTCACACTGATAGACGCGCGCGAATTTGCGTTCTTGAGGTCGTGAATTAACTGGGCGAGATCCTCGATCGAATAAATATCGTGATGCGGGGGTGGCGAAATGAGCTCGACACCGGGCGTCGAATAACGCAATAACGCGATGTACTCGGAGACCTTGCGGCCCGGCAGTTGGCCGCCTTCCCCGGGCTTAGCGCCCTGCGCCATCTTGATCTGAATCTGCTCGGCCGACGCCAGATATTCGGCGGTAACGCCGAAACGCCCGGATGCAACCTGCTTGATCTTGGACTTGAGCAGATCGCCTTCCTTGAGCACCGTATCGCTTTCGATCGTGCCTTTGCCGAGGCGCGAAGCCAGTGTCTCGCCGGCTTTGACCGGCGCATAGCGATTGCGGTCTTCTCCGCCCTCACCCGTGTTCGACTTGCCGCCAATGCGATTCATCGCGATCGCGAGATTGGTGTGCGCCTCGGTGGAAATTGAGCCCAACGACATCGCGCCAGTCGAGAAACGCCTTACGATATCTACGGCCGGCTCAACTTCTTCCAGCGGGACCGGCATGCATTCGGTGAAGCGGAACTCGAACAGTCCGCGGAACGTCATGAGCCGCGTCGATTGATCATTGATGATCTGCGCGTATTCCTGATACGTCGCAGCTGAGTTGTTGCGCGTCGAATGCTGGAGCTTCGCGATCGCGTCTGGTGTCCACATATGGTCTTCGCCGCGGATTCGATATGCATATTCGCCACCCGCGTCAAGCGCAAGTGCTAATACCGGATCATTGCTGAACGCCGCCGCGTGGATACGCATCGCTTCTTCCGCCACTTCGAATACGCCTATGCCCTCGACATTGGACGTGGTGCCGGTGAAGTACTTGTCGATCAACGCACGCGACAAGCCGACGGCCTCGAAAATCTGCGCGCCGGTATACGACATATAGGTTGAGATGCCCATCTTGGACATGACCTTGCGCAATCCTTTGCCGGTCGCTTTGACAAAATTCTTGATTGCTTTGGTGCCGTCGATGTTCGACCCGAACTCGCCACGTTCGGCGAGGTCGAGCAATGATTCGAGCGCAAGGTACGGATGCACGGCTTCGGCGCCATAACCGCCCAACAGCGCAAAATGGTGCACTTCACGCGCCGAGCCGGTCTCGACTACAAGACCGGTCGACGTACGCAATCCTTTCGCCACCAAGTGCTGGTGAACCGCCGAGATGGCGAGCAGCGCGGGGATGGCGACATGATCACGATCGACTTTGCGGTCCGATATGATCACGATCGAATAACCGCTGCGCACGGCGTCTTCGGCTTGCGCGCGCAACGAAGCGAGCTTGGCTTCAATGGCCTGCTTGCCCCACGCGGTCGGGTAGCAGATATCCAATTCCCACGATTTAAATTTGCCCTGCGTATAGCGGTCGATATGCCGGATTTTTTCCATCTCGTAAAAATCGAGCACCGGCTGGCCTACTTCCAGGCGCAATGGCGGGTTTAGTTCGTCAATGCCGAGCAGATTCGGCTTCGGCCCGATGAACGATACCAGCGACGTGACGAGTTCTTCGCGAATCGGATCGATCGGCGGATTGGTGACCTGCGCAAACAGTTGCTTGAAATAGTGGTAAAGGGTTTTGTCCTTGTTCGACAGCACCGCGAGCGGCGAGTCGTTCCCCATGGACCCAATCGGCTCTTCGCCGTTCGTTGCCATGGGCGTCATCAGGAACTTGATGTCTTCCTGGGTGTAGGCGAACGCTTGCTGGCGGTCAAGCAATGCCACATTTGAACGCTCGGGTTGTTCCTTGTCGCTTTCGACCTCATCAAGCTTCACGCGGATACGGTCGATCCAGTCGCTGTACGGTTTCGCATTGGCGAGCGTGTCCTTGAGTTCCTTGTCATCGATAATGCGGCCTTTTTCAAGGTCGACCAGAAACATTTTGCCGGGTTGCAACCGCCATTTTTTGACGATCGATTCTTCAGGGATCGGCAGGCATCCGCACTCCGAGCCCATGATAACCAGATCATCGTCGGTCACGATGTAGCGGGCGGGGCGCAGGCCATTGCGGTCAAGCGTAGCGCCGATTTGACGACCGTCCGTGAACGCAATTGCCGCAGGGCCATCCCACGGCTCCATCATCGCCGCATGATATTCATAAAACGCACGCCGATTCGGGTCCATCAGCGTATGGCTTTCCCACGCTTCCGGAATCATCATCATGACGGCATGCGCGATCGAGTACCCGCTCATCACGAGCAGTTCGAGCGCATTGTCGAACGAGGCCGAGTCGGATTGGCCGGTGTAAATCAGCGGCCACAGCTTGTCGAGGTCCTTGCCAAGAATAGGGCTTGATATTGCGCCTTGGCGCGCGCGTATCCAGTTTACGTTGCCGCGCAGTGTATTGATCTCGCCGTTATGCGCGATCAAACGAAACGGGTGCGCAAGATCCCACGTCGGGAACGTATTGGTCGAGAAGCGCTGGTGCACTAGCGCAAGCGCCGATACGAGGCGCGGATCCTGCAGGTCTTTATAGTAAGTGCCGACCTGATTCGCCAGCAGCATACCTTTATAGACGATGGTGCGCGCCGACATCGACGGGACATAAAACTCTTTGCCGTGCGCGAGATCGAGAGCCTGGATCGCATGGCCCGAGCTTTTGCGAATGATATACAGCTTGCGCTCGAGCGCATCGGTGACGGTAACCCCTTGACCGCGGCCGATAAAAACCTGGCGAATCACCGGTTCTATGCTCTTGACTGAATCGCCGAGTCCGGAATTGTCACAGGGCACGTCGCGCCAGCCGAGCAAGGTCTGACCTTCTTCCTTGATCGCGCGCTCGATTTCGTATTCGCAGGCGATGCGCGAAGCGGGTTCTTGGGGTAGAAACACCATGCCCACCCCGTACTGACCGGCCGGCGGCAACTTTATACGCTGACGCGCCATTTCTTCACGCAGAAAAGCGTCCGGCATTTGCAGCAGAATACCGGCGCCGTCGCCCGCCAGCGGATCGGCGCCGACCGCTCCCCGGTGCGTCAGATTTTTCAGTATCTGCAGGCCCTGCTCAACAATGGAGTGGGACTTTTTGCCCTTGATATGCGCCACAAAGCCGACGCCGCACGCGTCGTGTTCGTTCGCTGGATCGTAAAGTCCCTGGGCAACGGGCGGCTGATTCACGTTCTACCTCTCGGTAAAAAAAGCCGGCGGCGGGGCCGGCGGCGTCAGGTCACAAGGACTGCAGGAATTTTAGGGAAACCGGGCAAATATACAGCCTCAGGCGCGAGACTTCAAGATTTGGAAAGCCGTGCTAATTCTAGGGTTTAAGCGCGTGGCTCGGCTATTTTGTTGCGATGCGCCAATCCTACGCGCTATATTTCGTCGACGGCAAACAAACGGCGATACTCGCGGATAGCATACCGGTCGGTCATTCCAGCGATGTAATCGGCGACGGTGCGCGCCGTATCGGCAGTCGCCGCCGCATGATACTGAGGGGGCATCAACTGCGGCTCCCTGAAGAAAGCCTGAAATAAATCGTGCACGACGCGCCGCGCTTTGTTCGTCATGCGCGCGACTTGATGATGCCGGTACAGATTCAAGCTCAAGAATTTTTTGAGTTCCTGTTGTTCACGCTGAATCGCCGGACTGAACGCGATCAACGCGGGCGCGGCGCGCACGTCGTCGATGCTACGGAGCGGATGCGCCTTGATGTTCTTCTCGGATTGGCGCGTCAGATCTATAACCAGGGTTCCGATCATACGCCGCACCGTTTCGTGTACGAGACGTCGAGCGTCGATTCTCGGGTGCTCTTGGCGCACTTCTTTCATATGACGCGAAAAGATCCCGATGCTCCCGAGTTGTTCGACCGTTAACAAGCCGGAGCGCAAGCCATCATCCACGTCGTGATTGTTGTAGGCGATTTCGTCGGCAACGTTGGCGAGTTGCGCTTCGAGCGAGGGTCGCTGGCGCTTGATAAAACGCGCGCCGACATCGCCGAGCAAACGCGCGTTTTTAAGCGCGCAGTGCTTCAGGATACCTTCGCGGGTTTCAAAACACAGGTTGAGACCGTCGAACGCAGCATAACGCTGCTCGAGCAAATCGACCACGCGCAACGACTGCAGATTGTGCTCAAATCCGCCGTGCGCTTTCATGCAATCATGAAGAGCGTCCTGTCCGGCGTGACCGAACGGCGTGTGGCCAAGATCGTGGGCGAGGGAAATTGCTTCGACCAGATCTTCGTTGAGCCGCAGATTGCGCGCCACCGAGCGCGCTATTTGCGCCACTTCGAGGCTATGGGTCAGTCGAGTACGAAAAAGATCGCCCTCGTGATTCACGAAGACCTGGGTTTTATACTCAAGACGGCGAAACGCCGTGGAGTGAATTATGCGGTCACGGTCGCGCTGAAACTCGCTGCGTCCGACTGGCGGTGCTTCGCGGCAAGCTCGGCCTCGCGAATTGCGCGGCGTGATCGCGTAAATTGCGACTTCAACCATGGCTGACTGACGCAGCGAGCGCGGTCTTCAGCGCGTGCGCAGGAACCGCCGCCGTCAAAAATGCCGAACCAATCGCGCGCAACAGAATGAAACGAATTTTTCCGCTCTCGACTTTTTTGTCAATGCCCATCAGTTCCAGGTAGCGTGCGAGGCCAAAATCGGGCGCCACCACCGGCAAACCTGCGCGCGTCAGTAGTTTTATGATGCGCGTTACGTCCACTTCATTGAGCAGGCCCATCGCTTGCGACACGCGGGCGGCGATCACCATGCCGGCAGCGACCGCTTCACCGTGCAGCCAGGCGCCGTGACCAAGCCCGGTTTCGATTGCATGCCCAAATGTGTGGCCGAGATTTAGCAGTGCGCGATCGCCGTGCTCCTCCCGCTCATCCGCGACGACGACTTTGGCTTTGTTCGCGCACGACTGCCGGACCGCATACGCCAAAGGCGCCGCATCGCGGGCGACCAGTGACTCGATATTATCGTCCAGCCAGTCGAAAAAAGGTACGTCGCCGATCACGCCGTATTTGATCACCTCAGCGAGGCCGGCGCTTACTTCGCGTGCAGGCAATGTGTTGAGACTGCCGGTATCCGCAATTACGGCGAGCGGTTGATAAAACGCACCAATCATGTTTTTGCCGCGAGGATGATTGATCGCTGTTTTGCCGCCGACCGACGAATCGACTTGTGCGAGCAACGTCGTGGGTATTTGAATGAAAGGCACGCCGCGCAGATAAGTGGCAGCCGCAAAACCGGCAAGATCTCCGATCACCCCGCCTCCCAGCGCAATCAACGCGGTCTTGCGCTCGCAACGATTGAGAATCAACGCGTCGAATACCGCGTTGAGAGTTTCAGAGTTTTTGTGCGTCTCGCCGGCCGGTAGCACGATCGGCGTTACCGCAATATCTGCTGCGGTCAACGCACGCGTGACAACATCGAGGTATAGCGGCGCTACGGTTGTATCGGTAATCACTGCCGCGCGTTTTTGCGGCAAGTGCCGCGCCAACAAGTCGCCGCGCGCAAGCAATTGCTCACCAATATAAATCGGATAACTACGAGCGGTCAGCGCAACTTCGACGGTCTGCATGTTTTTTGGCTGTGTTGGCCGGGTCAGTTTGCCGCGTCCGCTGACGAGGCGTCGCGCGAGGGCGCTGCGGCTTGCCGATCCCGTAATCGCTGCTCTAGCCGCGTCGCGAGGTTGCCCAGACTCTGATTGCCGGTGTCGATGATCACGGCGGCGATTTCCCGATATAGCGGATCACGCTGCTCAAATAACTCCTCGAGCTTCGCGCGCGGACCGGATGTGCGCAATAGCGGACGATTTCGGTCATGTCTAGTGCGCTGCCATAAGTCGTCAAGCGAAGCGCGCAGATAAACCACCGTGCCGCCGGCACTTAAAACTCGCCGATTGTCTTCGCGCAACACTGCGCCGCCGCCGGTCGCGAGGACGATGTCGTCAAGGGCCGAGAGTTCGCGCACGACCGTCGCCTCGCGCACGCGAAAACCGGCCTCACCTTCAATCTCGAATATCACGGGAATTTTAACGCCCGTGCGCCGCTCGATCTCATGGTCGCAATCATAAAACTTTTTGCCGAGCCGTTTGGCGAGCAACCGTCCGACCGATGTCTTGCCTGCGCCCATCAGACCGACAAGAAAGATATTGCCGCGGACGGAAGGTATTGCGGCTGACGAAACGGGCGCGTTGGACATAAGCAGCAATGATTGTACTTGAATAGCGGACGGCCAGATTCAGCCGCTGTGCAAAAACGACAGACAGAAAAATAGCGGGTTTCCCCGCTATTTTTCCGCAAAGCAGCGGTGCTTTGCTATTTAGCGCAAGGACACCGTGCTCTTCATGATCCGCGGGCTTATGAAGATGAGCAGTTCGTTGCGATCATCCTGTTTGCTGTTGGTCCTGAACAGAAAGCCCACGTACGGCAGATCTCCGAACAGTGGAACCTTGGTCGTCTGGTCGTTCTGGGTCTGCGTGTAGATGCCACCGATCACGACCGTACCGCCGTTTTGTACCAATACATTGGTGGTTATCTGCTTGGTGTCGATCGACGGTCCGGCCGTGGTAACTGAGCCGACGCTATCCTTGTGGACGTTGAGGTCCATGATGATGTTGTCGTCAGGCGTGATTTGCGGTTTGACCTTGAGCGACAGGGTTGCTTTTTTGAACGACACGCTCGTCGCACCGCTGGAAGTCGCCTGCTGATATGGGATTTCCGTGCCTTGCTCAATCGTTGCTTCGACCTGATCGGCGGTTATCACGCGCGGGCTGGAGATGATTTTGCCTTTGCCGTCGGCTTGTAGCGCTGTGACTTCCATGTTGAGGAATTTCGACAAAGCCTGGTTAAACAGGATTAGCGAGAAAACGCCCGGATTGCGTCCATTAATGCCCTGTGCGGGCAAATTGACGCCGAGGGTCTGTGCAAAGGTCGGGATCGGGGTGGCGATCTGCGAGGTAAAGAAGCTCGTCGCATCGAGCGAGCCGCCAAAGGTGGCCCTATCATCGCCCTTGCCGGGGAAGTTCTGCCCGGGAGGGCCAGTCGCGGACCCGCGGTCGAACATGCCAAGGCGGGCGCCCAAATTGCGGGTAAACGTATCCGAGGCCTCGACGATGCGCGCTTCTATCATGACTTGGCGAACGGGCACGTCAATTTTGCGCACGAGCGCGCGGACTTGTTCGAGACGCGACGGCGTATCCTGCACGAACAGCGTATTAGTGCGCGGGTCGATCACGGCGCTACCCCGCTTCGACAGAATGCGTTGATCTTTGTCGGCCAATATTTTCTGGAAGGCATCAGCTTTCTGATAGTTCAACTGGAACGATTCTGTCCGCACCGGTTCGATATCTGAAATCTGCGCCTGCGCTTCAAGTGCGAGTTTCTCCTTGGTAGCCAGCTCATCTCGCGGCGCTATCCACACGACATTGCCGTTCTTGCGCATGTCCAGGCCCTTAGTTTGCAGGATGATGTCAAGCGCCTGATCCCATGGCACGTCTTTTAATCTGAGGGTCAGGTTGCCACCGACCGTATCACTCGTAATGAAGTTGAAACCGGTGAAATCCGCAATCACCTGAAGGACGGCGCGAACTTCGACGTTTTGAAAATTCAGCGAGAGTTTCTCGCCCGTATAGCCCACGCGAGAACCTTGAATCAGCTTGGTAGGGTCTTCAAAAATGGGCTTTATCTCGACGATGAAGCGGTTGTCGGTTTGATACGCCGAGTGTTCCCACAAGCCCTTGGGTTCGATCGAGATGCGAGAGCCGCCGCCTTGCGCCATCGCATCGATCGTCTGCACCGGCGTTGCAAAGTCGGCGACGTCAAGGCGCCGTTCGAGATTTTTCGGCAACGCAGTGTTGGCGAAATCGATAATCAAATTGCGACCCTGCTGGCGCAAGTCAATGCCCACCGCGCTATCCGACAGGTCAATTACCAACCGCCCCTCGCCGCTGGGTCCGCGCCGGAAGCTGATGTCGCGCAGGGAATGGCGAGTATCACCCGGTTTTGCCTCGGCGAAATGCGAAGTGACGGTGGTCACAGCATTAGTTGGTGCTGACGTCTGGAGCGTAATGAGCACCGTTTTACCGTCGATTTTGGTGTCATAGCCGACCGGCTTGGCCAAGTTCATGACAAGTCGCGTGCGACCGCCTGCCTGCACGATATTGAGGTTCCGCAAATCGCCATCGCCGACTTCTTGCGCCGTTTTGCCAAAGGCATTCTCGGTATCCGGGAAATCGAACGCGATGCGCGGCGGATTGTTGATGGTGAACCCGGCCGGAGGATTGACAAGCGGCTCCCGCAGCGTGATTTTGACGACGATATTGCCGCCTTGCTGGCCCGCGACCGTGATTGCCTCGATACCGTTCGTCTGCGGATTTGGAGCTTGGCCCCAGGCTGCGAAGCTCGCGATTAAACCAACACCTATTGACAGCAGCGTGCGCTGCACCGTTTTCATGGTTTCAGAAAATTTCATTGATACCTCCTGATTTTCCGGCCGCCCGCTAACGCGGCGTTCGGCGCTACAACTGCAGCAGATCATTTGCCCGCTTCTTCAGCCAGTGTCAGAGTGCTGACACGCTCGGTCCAGTCACCGCCACTGTCCTGCACGATTTCTTTGAGCTTGATCGTCGATTCCGAAACGTCGGTGATGAGTCCAAAATTCTGCCCGACGTAATTGCCGGACTTGACACGGAACAAATTGTTGTCGGGACTTTTTACCAGCGCATACGTCTGCTTGTTTTGTTGCAGCGTGCCCACCATGCGCAGGTTTTCCAGTGGATAAGCTTCGAGCGGTTCCTTGCGGCGGGCGAGATCCGGCTGGATACCGCCGCCCGCCGCTGATTTGGGCGGTTCGATCTTGCGCGGTTTAAACGGGTCTATAAGGTTGTACGCGTCGTATGTGAACGGTTCATATGGCTTGACGTCAGGCAGCGGCGGGATTCTGCCGTGCGGCAGATTTTCCGAATCCTTGACAAATTGGCGTAAATCCGAATATTGTTCGCCGCCGCACGACGCAAGTCCGCAGCAGAACAAAACCGAAATACAGAATCGACGGGTCATTTTTTACCCGCCTTGTCTTTGGCAGATTTCTTCTGCTTGGAAATTTCTTCTTCGTCGAGATAGCGGTAGGTCTTGGCAACCGCGTCCATCGATAGGCCGCTGTCTTTGGTATTAAGCGCGAGCGTGACATCGTTCAGCAAAACGATGCGCGATAATTTCGAGATGTCGCTCGCGAATGCGCCCATGTCGTGATAGCTGCCAGTCACGCGTACGTTGATCGGCAGTTCGGCATAGAACTCCGATAGCAACTCGCTGGCAGCCGGCTTGAACAACTCGAACTGCAGACCGCGACCGAGGCCGGCTTGATTGATGTCCGTAAGCAGGGCTTCCATTTCCGATTTGCTCGGTAGTTGCTTGAGCAGCGTGCCGAAAGACTTCTCAATGTCGGCGAGTTGCTTGCGGTACGCTTCGAGGTCGATAGCCTGTTTTTTCTTGTCGAGGAACGTCGTGCGCAACGTCTGTTCTTTTTTTACCGAAGCATCGATTGCCTCAAGCTGGCCCTGCCAGTCCAAAAAATAGCTGGCGACGACGCTGGCGATCAACGCAAGCGCGAGGATGGCGAGCTTGGGCAGCGCTGGCCAGCTGCCGATGCTTTTAGGGTCGAGCCGCCGTAAGTCGTCAAGAGTCATCATTTTTTGGCATCCGATACCGGTGTGGCTGCCGGTTTGCCGGGCGCGACGACTTGCGCGGTCGGAATTGCCGCGACCCCCGCGGCGGGTTTCTTGCCGACTGGTTCATCCCTCGTGCGAGTGAGCGAAACGCTCAAGCTAAACTCGCTAAGGCGGGCTGTTTTGTCTGTAACAGCATGAATTTCCACCAAGCTCGGTTTTTCGAGGTACGGCGAGGACTCCAGGTTGCGCATAAAGGTCGATACGCGCGCATTTGACTGAGCGAATCCGTTCACCGCCACTTTGTTGCCTTTTTGCTGAATGCCTTTTAAGTAGACGCCATCGGGCAACTGGCGCACGAGTTGGTCGAGCAAGTAGACGGTTTCCGCCCGGTTCGCCTGCAGAGACTCAACGATTTTCTTGCGTTGCAAGAGCGCAGTAGTCTGTTCCTGGACTTTTTTGATCTCTTCGATCTGCTTGTCGAGCGAGGCAATTTCCGATTCCAGATAGGAGTTTCTACCATTCTGTTCTTCAAACTGGCCACTCAAGTAGCTGTGCGTCGCGAACCAGATGGTCGCGCCGAGGCCGGCCACTACGCCAAGCGCGAGAAAAAACTGTCGTTGCTGCTGCTTGCGCTTAATTTCGCGATGCGGCAGTAGGTTGATGCGGATCATGCGTCAAATCTCCGCATCGCCAAGCCGCACGCCACCATCAGGGAAGGCGCGTCTGTCGCCAGGTTCTTGGGCCTGATTTTTGATGATAGCGCCATGTTCGCGAATGGATTGGCGACCATTGAAGGAACCGATGTGCGGCGCGTGACCACTTCGTCGATGCCGGGAATGGCCGCGCAACCGCCCGCGAGCAAAATGTGATTGACCTGATTGAACTGGGTCGAGGTGAAGAAAAACTGCAGCGCGCGGGCAACTTCGAGCCCGAGAGTATCCATAAAAGGCGCCAGCACTTCCGCGTCGTAGTTGTCCGGCAACCCACCAGTACGCTTCGCAGCTTCCGCCTCCTCGGGCGACATGCCGAACGCGCGCTGGATTTCCTGTGTCAGCGTGTTGCCGCCAAACGGCTGCTCGCGCATGTAGATCGACTGCCCGTTACGCAGCACATTTAAGTTCATCATGGTCGTACCAACGTCGACGATCGCAATGTTCTGATCTCTGCCGTTGTCGGGAAGCGCACGCTCAATCAGCTCGAACGCCGTCTGAACGGCGAACGATTCAATGTCGATAACCATCGCTTTTAATCCGGCGGCCTCTGCGGCCGCGACGCGGTCCTCGATTTTTTCCTTGCGCGATGCCGCGATCAGCACTTCGACGTCGTCGGGGCTGTTGGGCGCCGGCCCAATGACCTGGAAATCAAGGTTCACTTCGTCAAGGGCGAACGGGATGTACTGGTTCGCCTCGGTCTCCACTTGCAATTCGAGTTCGCTGTCCATTTGACCCGCGGGAACCACGATCTTTTTGGTGATTACCGCCGCCGACGGCAACGCCAAGGCTAACCCCTTAATATTGGTGCCCATGCGCTTCCAACCCCGCTTAAGGCAATCACTCACTGCTTCGAGGTTGTTTATATTGCCATCGACGACCGCGTCGCGAGGCAACGGCTCTATGCAGTAACGTTCCACCCGATAGACGTTTTTGCCGGCTTCCACGATCTCGACCAGCTTGACCGAAGACGAGCTAATGTCGCAGCCGATCAGCGCAGGCGCTTTAGACTTAAATAAGCGCTCGAGAATATCGAGGTTAAAGTTCACTTTTCCCTTAAGCATTGGCTGGTTAGGCACGGTTTATATAATTTACATTAAATGCTAACAACAACTCCAGACCATGTAAAGTAAATCCTCGGCATTCCTTTTGCCCAGTACGGGGAATATAATGTGGCCAATTTGACCATTCCCCTTAGCTATTTAGCAGGCGCGTAGAGTGGTTTATAGACCTCTTTAACTCAATATGTTAACCCGTTGTTTTTTTACAACAATCACGTTCACGGCTAAATAGACGATGTTTTCCCGCTGGTGGAGTTTCCCGCTTGCACTGAGTCTTTGTACAGCCATTGCCGGGGTATTAGTCTTTGTTTTCGTTGTAGTAATTGTTTATCCATCGTTGCCGTCGCTCGAAGTCCTGACCGACTACCAGCCTAAGGTTCCGCTGCGCGTTTACAGCGTTGAAGGCCTGCTCATCGGCGAATTCGGCGAGGAGCGCCGGGCCGTCGTCAAAATCGAGGCGGTGCCCAAGCAGATGCGGCAGGCCATACTCTCAGCAGAAGACGAGCGCTTCTACGAGCACGGCGGCGTTGACTACATCGGCGTTATGCGTGCTGCGCTGTCCAATTTCATGTCAGGCGGCGCGCGCCAGGGCGCGAGCACGATCACTATGCAAGTCGCGCGTAATTTTTTCCTGTCCAAGGAAAAGACGATTACCCGCAAATTCAACGAAATGCTGCTCGCGTTCAAGATCGAGCACAGCCTTTCAAAAGACCAGATTCTTGAGCTGTACGTCAATCAGATCTATCTCGGCCAGCGGGCCTACGGCTTCGCGGCGGCGGCCCAGATTTACTTTGGCAAACCCCTCGAACAACTGAACATCGCGGAAATGGCCATGCTGGCCGGGCTGCCTAAAGCGCCCTCCAGTTTTAATCCGGTGGTCAACCCCAAACGCGCCAAGCTCCGGCAGCAATACGTGCTAAGGCGTATGCGCGAGCTCGATTTCATCACCGACGAACAGTGGCAGGCGGCGGACAAGCAGACCCTGTCGGTTAAAAAGTTCGTCAATGAGTTTGCAGTGAAGGCCGATCACTTCACGGAAATGGTCCGGCAGGTCATGTACGAGCGGTACCAGGATGACGTCTACACCCGCGGCTTTAAGGTCTACACAACGCTGTCGGCAGCTCATCAGACCGCCGCTTACGCAGCCGTTCGCACCGGTGTGCTTGAGTATGACCGCCGTCATGGCTATCGCGGCGCCGAAAGCTACGTTGAGCTGGGCGCGCAACCGACGGACGAGGATTTCGAAGACGCGCTGCAGGACGAAAGCGACAGCGACGACATCGTGCCCGCACTGGTACTCGACGCGAGTGTGCGTGCAGTCAAGGTTTATCGCAAAGGCGGCGAGACGCTTGAGATAAGCGGCGACGCTCTTAAATTTGCGCAGAAGATGCTGGGTGACAAGGCGCCCGCCAATCAACGTTTGCGGCGGGGCGCGATCGTACGCATACAAAAGACCGAAAAGGGACACTGGCAAATCTCGCAGCTGCCGCAAGTCGAGGCGGCGCTCGTGTCGGCCGCCCCTGCGGATGGCGCAATTCGCGCGCTGGTGGGCAGTTTCGATTTTGCGCGAAATAAATACAATCACATCACACAGGCGCTACGCCAGCCGGGTTCGAGCTTTAAGCCATTCATTTATTCAGCGGCGCTCGAAAAAGGGTTTACACCCGCGACGATCATCAATGATGCGCCGCTCGTATTCGATGCGAGTCAAACCGGGTCTGAGCCGTGGGAGCCGCATAACTTCGACGGCAAGTTTGAAGGCCCGATGCGCATGCGCACGGCGCTGGTGAAATCAAAGAATCTCGTATCCGTGCGCATCGTGCAGGCCATCACGCCACAATACGCGCAGGATTACATCACTCGCTTTGGTTTCGATCCAAAATATCATCCGCCGTATTTGACAATGGCGCTGGGTGCCGGCAACGTTACGCCATTGCAGATGGTCGGCGCGTATTCGGTGTTTGCCAACGGCGGGTACCGCGTTCCCCCGTACTTCATCTCCAAAATCGAAGACGTCAAAGGCAATGTGGTCATGCAGGCACGGCCCGAGCAGGCAGGTGAATCGGCCGAGCGCGCAATCGATTCACGCAACGCTTTCATCATGACGAACATGCTGCAGGATGTGGTGAAGATGGGCACCGCGACACGCGCGATGCAGCTCGGCCGCAACGACCTGGCGGGGAAAACCGGCACGACCAATGATTTTGTCGACGCGTGGTTTTGCGGTTTCGGCAGCGGCCTCGTCGCGGTCGCCTGGATTGGATTCGACAATCCGCATACGCTCGGCCACAACGAGACCGGCGCACAGGCTGCGTTGCCGATGTGGATTGCTTACATGGGCAAAGCACTGAAGGGCGTGGAAGAGCAACCGCGGATCGTTCCTGAAGGTGTGGTGCAGGCGCGCATCAGTCCCGAGTCGGGTTTGCGCACTGCCGATGGCCGTATTGCCGAATATTTTTATCAGGAATTTTTGCCCGGCGAGAGTGATCGTGAAGCGACGCCGCCGGCGGCACTGCCCGGTCCGGCGAAGCCGCAGGAAGACGTCAAAAGCCAGTTATTCTGAACCGCCATGCCACGAGACTTCGGCCGCAATCCGCTGCGAGAGAGCATCGCGAATATCGCGGCGCGCCTGATGGCAGAGGATGGCATCGAAGACTATGCGCAGGCTAAACGCAAGGCAGCGCGTCAAGTCGGCGCGACCGATGCGCGGCAATTGCCCACCAACGATCAGATCGATACCGCACTTGCGGCCTATCGCAGCTTGTTTCAGCAGGACCACTCGGCGCAGTTGCGCGCATTACGCGAACTGGCGCTCGGCATCATGCAGGAATTAAGCGCGTTTAATCCCTACTTGACGGGTTCGGTGCTACGCGGCAGCGCCGGTATATATGCGAATATTCAGTTGCAGCTTTTTTGCGAGAACCTAAAGACGGTCGAGCATTATTTGCTCGGCAAAGGCGTGCCTTTTCGCAGTGCCGACACACGCCTCTTCGCCGGCGATATCCCCGTCGTGGCGCCGGTCCTGATTTTCGGGCGTGCTGGTTATGATATTCACCTGACGTTACTGTCGCTGCGTGATTTGCGCGTGCCGCTCAAGACCGCGCTCTCAGGTAAACCGATCGACCGAGCCAAGCCTCAGGCGGTAGCCGCTTTGATTGCCGAAGGCTAATAATCGCCGCGCTGCTTTAACCAGGTGGCCGCCGAGATTGCGAAGTAAGTCAAAATCGCGTCCGCGCCGGCGCGCTTGAATGCGGTCAAAGCTTCCAGCACGCATTTTTGTTCTTCGAGCCAGCCGTTCTGCACGGCCGCCATCAACATCGAGTATTCGCCACTGACCTGATAGACGCAGGTCGGCGCCTTAAACTCGTCTTTCACCCGCCGAATGATGTCGAGGTACGGCATGCCAGGTTTTATCATGACCATGTCGGCACCCTCCGCGAGATCAAGGCCCACCTCCCACAACGCTTCATTACTGTTGGCGGGATCCATCTGATAGTTGAACTTGTTGCCGCCGCCAATTTGCTTTGAAGAACCCACGGCGTCACGGAATGGCCCGTAAAAACCGGATGCGTATTTCGCCGCGTAGGCGAGGATGCGGGTGTGAACGTGACCTTTGCTGTCGAGTGCGGCACGGATGGCGCCAATGCGGCCGTCCATCATGTCGGAGGGCGCAACGATATCGACACCCGCTGCCGCATTAACCAGCGCCTGGCGCTGTAGCACCTCGATCGATTTGTCATTGAGCACGTAACCCGACTTGTCGATTACGCCATCGTGACCGTGCGTCGTATAAGGGTCAAGCGCGACGTCGGTGATCAAGCCCAATTCCGGGAAACGTTTTTTCAACGCAGCCACTGTGCGCGGGACGAGACCTTTCGGATTGGTCGCTTCCCGGCCATCAGCCGTTTTCAGCCCGCGCTCGATCGCCGGAAAAAGCGCCAGTGCGGGAATACCGAGCGCGAGACATTGCTCAGCGTGTGGCAACAGCTTGTCGATCGTATAGCGCTGGATGCCGGGCATCGAGGCGATTGGCTCAGTGCGCCGATTTCCGTCGATGATGAAGACCGGATAAATCAGATCATCGGTCGTCAAACGGTTTTCACGCATCAGGCGGCGGGAAAACTCGTCGCGACGATTGCGTCGCATCCGGCGTTGCGGGAAGCTGCCCAAAATTTTCATGGATCGTCCAAGTGATTGAAATTACCGTAGTATTTTTTTGCGAACGTCGGCGGGAACTCAGCCGATTTATTGTAGTCTTAGATTACAGACGGCGTTAATCGTCTCCCGCTTCTCCTCCCTGAGCGGGCGCCTTAATCTCTATTAAGGCTTACCCCCGGTTTTACTCCCCTTTAACCGGGGGTTTTTTATTCAATCCAACGCTCAACCAGCGTTGGATTTGTTTGGCGGCTTCTACGATACCGACTTTGCGTGTGCTCGAAAAGAGTTGCGCCGTGCAATTTGCATGGCGGCGGGCCAAGGCCGCATTGACGTCGCGCAAAGTGGCGTTGGCTTTTTGTTGACCGAGCTTGTCCGATTTGCTCAAGAGAATGTGCACCGGCACTGCGCTGGGTTTCAGCCAGTTTATAAGTTGCTCATCGAGTTCGGTCAGCGGCCGGCGGACGTCCATGATCAGAATCACACCGCGCAGACTGATGCGGGTTTGCAAATAGCCACCGACCAACTCGTGCCAATGGGCGCGCGCCGCTGCCGGCACGGCAGCGTATCCATAACCGGGCAGGTCAACAAGGTATTGATTGGCTCCGACGCTGAAAAAATTTATGTGCTGCGTGCGGCCCGGCGTTTTACTGACGAATGCCATTCGGTTGCGTTGCGCCAGTGCATTTATCGCGCTTGATTTCCCCGCATTCGAACGACCCGCAAACGCGACTTCGGCGCCGTGCTCTGGCGGCAGCGTGCGCGAGTCCGCTACCGTGGTGACAAATTCAATATTGCGTAATGTGGACATCGCGAGTGCAGCCTAGCCGGTAAAGGGGTATTTCGATAGAATACGGCGTTTTCGATCCTTGCGATCGTAATGTTGCCAGGAGACTCCATGAGATTCGTTACGGCGCTGCTCAGCTTGCTGTGCGCTGTTTTTATGCCGTTCGGTTACGCCGCCGAACCGGCCCGAGCCGATCCGGCGCAGGCCCAACAGATCGTCACCAAGGTTTGCGCGGCCTGCCATGCGGCGGACGGCAATAGCGTGATGCCGGCGAACCCCGCGCTCGCAGGGCAGCACGCTGATTATGTGGTCAAGCAACTGGCTGACTTCAAGGCGAACAAAGCGCGGAAGAATCCGGTCATGTATGGCATGGCGGCGTCATTGTCTTCGCAGGACATGCAAAATCTTGGCGCCTATTTTGAAAGCCAGAAGCCGAAAACCCGCGCAGCGAAAGATCCTGCGCTGGTGAATTTGGGCCAGCAAATTTATCGCGGCGGAATCATGGCGAAAGGCGTGGCCGCGTGCGCTTCATGCCACGGACCGACGGGCGCCGGTGTACCGGCGCAATTTCCACGCGTAGCGGGCCAATTCGCCGAGTATTCGGCCGCGCAGTTGCAAAGTTTTCGCGCCGGCGATCGCGCCAATGATACGAACAGCATGATGCGCATGATCGCCGGCAGATTGTCTGATGGCGAAATCAAGGCTGTTGCTGAATATATCGCGGGGCTGCGTTAAAAGTTAGGGCTTGAAGTATCAACGAAGACTCGCGCGGTGATCACCGCGCTTTTTTACGTCAGTTCAGAGGTCAGGCGGTTGTCGCGAAATAACGATTGGCCGCCGCGACTGTTTTTTCGATTTCAACTTTGCCATGCGCAGCGGATACGAAGCCTGCTTCGAACGCGGATGGCGCCAGGTAAATCCCTGCTTCGAGCATCCCATGAAAAAAGCGGTTGAACGCGCCCACATCGCACTCCATCACCTGCGCATAACTGGTGGGTGGCTTGTCGCGGAAGTACACGCCAAACATGCCGCCGATCGCTTGCGCGCAGAACCTGACGCCGTTCGCCTTCGCAGCGGCGCCCAATCCATCAGCCAATGCGCGTGTGGTTTCGGTCAGTTGCGAAAAAAATCCAGGTGCCTCGATTAATTTGAGCGTCGCCAATCCCGCGGCCACCGCGATCGGATTTCCCGACAGCGTGCCGGCCTGATACACCGGACCCAACGGCGCGATACTGGCCATCACATCGCGCCGGCCGCCGAACGCGCCGAGCGGCATGCCACCACCGACGATTTTGCCGAGTGTAATTAAATCAGCCGTAATGCCGAAGACGCCTTGCGCCCCGGCCGGGCCAACCCGAAACCCGGTCATCACCTCGTCGAATATCAACAACGCGCCATGGCGGGTGCACACTGCGCGCAGCGCTTCGAGAAATTCCGGCGCGGGCATAACGAGATTCATATTGCCGGCGACCGGTTCGACAATCACGCACGCCACCTTGTCGCCGTCGCGTGCAAACGCAGCCTCGAGCATGGCGAGATTGTTGTAGTCGAGCACGAGCGTATCGGCGGTCGTTGCAGCTGGCACGCCGGCCGAACTCGGATTGCCAAGTGTAAGCGCGCCTGACCCGGCCTTGACGAGCAACGCATCGGCGTGGCCGTGATAGCAGCCTTCGAATTTAATGATTCGGGAGCGCCCGGTGTAACCACGGGCAAGCCGGATCGCGCTCATCGTAGCTTCGGTTCCCGAACTCACGAGGCGTACTTGCTCGAGGCCAGGCACACGACGGCACAAAAGTTCCGCCAGTTCGACTTCGCCCGCCGTCGGCGCGCCGAAACTCAAGCCTTGGGTGACCGCTTGTTGCACGGCTGCAATAACCGCAGGATGCGCGTGGCCGACGATCAACGGTCCCCACGAACCGATATAGTCGATATAGGCTTTGCCATCGACATCCCAGACCTGGGCGCCGCTGCCGCGCGCAAAAAAGCGCGGGGTGCCGCCGACTGAGCGAAATGCGCGAACCGGCGAATTAACCCCGCCCGGAATTACGCGCTGCGCCGCCGTGAATAATTCGTCGCTGCGAGAAGTCATGCGTGCTGCGCCCCAAATACTCGGCAAAAACCGCGCGTCGCCGCCGCCGCATCCGATACGGAGAACAGCGCGGAAATCACCGCGACTGCATCGGCGCCGGCTGCGATGAGTTCACCCGCATTGGCGAGCGTGATACCGCCGATTGCAACCATCGGCACGCTGAGCCCGCGCGCGGCGGACAAAATCGAGAGGGGCGCGCGCACTGCACCGGGCTTGATCGAGGACGCATAAAAACTGCCGAAAGCAATGTAGTCGGCGCCTTGCCCGGCGGCAGTTCGCGCAAGCTGCAAGTCGTCATAACACGAGACGCCGATAATTTTGGTGCGCCCGAGTTGCTCCCGCGCCACCGCAAGCGCGGTGTCGTCAGCACCGATATGCACGCCGTCAGCGTCGACTGCCAAAGCCAGCGATACGTCGTCGTTGATGATCAGGATTGCGCCGTGGCGGCGGCATAAAACGGACAGCGCCGTTGCCTGTGCGCGGCCGGTCGCAGTATCCGCGGTTTTATTCCGGTATTGCAGCAAGCGCGCGCCTGCAACGAGGACAGTTTCAACCTTCGCGACGAGCGCTGTGGTGTCGGCAAAATCGGGCGTTACCGCATACAAGCCTTTAATCGGCTGCATTGCCCGGTTCATCCTCACGTGCCCAGAACAAACGATCGGGAATGTGCTGCCCCATCCCGGGCCTGAATGCGGATTTGAGGGTTTGCCATGTGTATTCCTGCGCGTCTTTGACCGCGTCGCTCATGCTCAAGCCATTCGCGATCGTCGCGGCGATGGCCGACGCGAGCGTGCAGCCCGAACCATGGTAACTGCCGGCCAGTCGCTCCCAGCTATCGGACCGCACCACGCCGTCCTGTCCATACAATGTATTGACGACCTGGGTCGTGTTTTCATGCGTGCCTGTAATCAGCACGTACTCGCAACCCATCGCCAGTAAGCGTCGCGCACATTCGGCAAGGTCGACGTCGTCCTCCCCGTCTTCCTGCACCAGACGGCGGGCTTCGATGCTATTCGGCGTAATAATAGTGGTTTGCGGTATCAACAATTCCCGCACCGCTGAAATCATTTCATCCGTCACGAGCTCATCGCCGCGGCCCGACGCAAGAACGGGGTCGAGCACCAGCGGGATCTCGGGATAATCCGATACGACTTCGGCGATCGCCGAAATATTTTCGGTGCTACCGAGCAGTCCGATTTTAAACGCGGCGACCGGCATGTCTTCCAGCACGCAGCGCGCCTGATCCGCCACCCACTCGGCGTCGAGCGCCATCACCTCTTCGACGCCCATGGTGTCCTGAATCGTCACTGCAGTAACGACAGACAGCGGGTGACAACCCATGCTTGCCAAGGTCATGACATCGGCTTGCAAACCGGCGCCGCCGCTCGGATCGGTCGCGGCAAATGTGAGTACGATCGGCGGTAACGCGGCAGGTGCGGGAGAGTCCATCCTAGAGCCGGGATTTATTGTTCAAACGCTGGGCATGTCGCTAAAATGACATTTTAACCTCATTAGTAAGCGACCATGACCACCCCGGACGTGAATGTTTTCAAGACCTACATGTGTCTCATCTGCGGCTTCATTTACGACGAAGGAGCGGGATTGCCCGACGAAGGAATCGCCGCCGGTACACGCTGGGAAGAGGTGCCGATGAACTGGACATGCCCCGAATGCGGCGCGCGCAAAGAAGATTTTGAAATGGTGCAGATGTGAGAATTCTGCACACGATGCTGCGCGTCGGTGATCTTGACCGCGCGATCGGCTTCTATACTGAAGTGTTGGGCATGCGGTTGTTGCGGCGCTCGGATTATCCCGACGGCCGTTTCACCAATGTGTTTGTCGGTTACGGCGATGAAGCGCACACAGCAGTCATTGAACTCACGCATAACTGGGACACCAAAACTTACGATCATGGCACCGCGTTCGGTCATCTTGCAATCGAAGTCGATGACGCGTACGGGGCGTGCGAAGAGGTCAAAAAGCGCGGCGGCAGGGTCGCGCGTGAAGCCGGACCGATGAAACACGGCACGACGGTCATTGCGTTCGTTGAAGATCCCGACGGCTACAAAATAGAATTCGTGCAACGCAAACCGGCATAGGCCGCGCCGTCTGGTCAATTATGCGATGCCACCTGGCGATCAGCTAAAAACACTTTACGTCGCGACGGCTGCGGGGTCTGCGCCATTCGCCAAATAGTCGGCGAGCGCGACGAATTGCGCAACCGACAATTCCTGCGCGCGCGCAGTCGGACTGATCGCGAGCGCGTCGAATACCGGCTCCGATATTAATTTGCGCAGTGAATTGCGCAGTGTCTTGCGGCGCTGCGAGAAGGCGGCGGCCACGACCCGTCTCAACTGCATGTCGTCGCGCGCTTTCCAGCGTTGCGGCAGCAGCGGCATCAGACGTATGACTGCCGAATCGACTTTCGGTACCGGGTCGAATGCGGCCGCCGGGACATCGAGCAGCTGTTCCATCTCAAACCGGTATTGGAGCATCACGGACAGTCGACCGTAGTTGCTGTCGCCGGGGGCCGCGACCATGCGCTCGACAACTTCTTTCTGCAGCATGACGTGGATGTCGCAAATCAGTTCGGCGCAATCGGCAAGGTGAAAAAGTAGCGGCGTCGAAATGTTATACGGCAGATTGCCGATGACGCGCAAACGCGCGCCCAAGGCGGCGAAATCGAACTTGAGCACATCGGTCGTATGCAGGTCGAGTCGTGCGCCAAATTCTTGCCGCAGTGCATCCGCCAGATCGCGATCGATCTCAATTGCGTGCAATCCACCCGCTGCGGCGAGTAAGGGCCGGGTCAGGGCGCCTAACCCCGGACCGATTTCGACCAGGCAGTCACCGGGCGCCGGGTTGATGGCGGCAACAATTAACGCAATGGCGGATTGATCGGTAAGAAAATTTTGCCCGAATCTCTTGCGCGGCTGATGCTTCACGGGCCGCTGTCTCGCCGCTTTAGGCTTCGCCGCGCGCCAGCGCCGCCGCGAGCGCAATGGCAGTGCGTAAACTGCCTGCGTCAGCGTGGCCGGTGCCGGCCAGGTCAAGTGCGGTGCCATGGTCGACGGACGTGCGGATAATCGGCAGGCCCAGCGTCACGTTGACGCCGCTGCCAAAGCTCGCGTATTTCAATACGGGCAGGCCCTGGTCGTGATACATCGCCAGCACGCAATCGAAATTGCGCAGGCGTTCGGGATTGAACAAAGTGTCGGCCGGCAGCGGGCCGCTTAATTGCAGACCTTCGCCGCGCAAGCGCTCGATGAGCGGAATGATAATGTCGATTTCCTCGCGGCCGAGGTGACCGGATTCCCCGGCATGGGGATTAAGACCCGCGACGGCGATGCGCGGCGATGCCAATCCGAACCGGGTGGCAAGGTCGTGATGCAGCACGCGTAACGTCGCCTCGAGGCTTTTGCCGGTAATCTGCGCGGCGATATCTTTGACCGCGATGTGCGTCGTGGCAAGCGCAACCCGCAGGCCGCCACCTACCAGCAGCATCACGACATGCGGTGCATGGGTACGCGCAGCGAGAAATTCGGTGTGTCCGGTAAACGCGATGCCGGCGTCGTTTATCACGCCTTTGTGCACGGGTGCTGTGACCATCGCGTTGAAGCGGCCGCTCATGCAGCCGTCTGCTGCGATTTCGAGCGTTTGCAGCACATAAGCTGAGTTAGCGGTATCAAGCTGACCCGCCGTGACCGCCACCGCCAGTGGCACGTCGATGACTTCCATCGCCCCCGGTGCAAACGCGCGATCATGCTGTTTGCCGAAGGTCCGTGCATGCCAGCGGACGCCTAACTGCTGGGCGCGTTGCGCGAGCAAATCGGCATTCGCAACCACCACCAGTTTTTCGGCCTGCGGCGCCTGTGCGAGCTTCACGCATAAGTCCGGCCCGATGCCGGCGGGCTCACCTGCGGTTATGGCGATGACGGGCGAGACGTTATGCGAGCGATGACTGATGGGCGTTCCCGGTTTTATGATGTCTCTCGATGCGCATAACATGTGCAATTGAAGCTGTTTTACGTGCTCGAGGGCGCCCGCTATCTTTCTTCAAGGCGTAGTTCGACGAAGGCCTTGTCGCGAAGTTGTCGCAACCACTCCTGATATGCTTCGTCGGCTTTTTGCTCGCGCAGCGACATCCGCGCCTGCAAGCGCTGCTGCTGCTTGGACATGTCCTCGTTGCGGCGCTCGATCACCTGAATCAAGTGGAAGCCGAATGGCGAGCGGATCGGCCCGCTGATTTCCCCGACCTTCAAACCATTCATCGCTTTTTCGAATTCCGGCACCGTGTCGCCCGGCGACAGCCAGCCGAGATCGCCGCCGCGCGAGGCGCTGCCGTCCTCCGATTGAAGCCGCGCTATTTCGGCGAAATCCCCGTTATTGTCGAGCCGCTCTTTCAACTTCACCAGCCGCTCACGCGCGTCGTTTTCCGAGACGACCTCACTGGTCTTGATCAGGATGTGGCGAGGATGAGTTTGCGACACGATGACTGGCGCGTCGTGACCCCGGCGGCCGTTCACGCGTACGATGTGCAAGCCGTTTGGACTGCGCACAATCGCGCTCACTTCTCCCGGCTTCATGGTTTTAACCGTCTCGGCGAAGATTGACGGCAACCGCGTGACTTCCCGCCACCCCATCGCGCCACCTTGCACGGCGTCGGGCGCCTCTGAAAAGCTCGCCGCCACCTGTCTGAAGTCGGTGCCGCCCTTGATCTGCTCGAGCGCTTTCTCGGCACGCGAGCGCCGGTCGCGCAGTTGTTCCGGGCTCGCCTGCTCCGGCACCCGCACCAGAATATGCGATAAATCGAATTCCTCTGTTTTGCCATCCTGGAGTTGAAGCGTACTGAGCAAAGTGTCGACTTCACTGTCGGCGACCGTAATCTTATTGTCGACTTCGCGTTCGCGCAGCCGCGACATGACAATTTCATCGCGGATGTCTTCGCGGAATTTGGTGAAGCTCACGCCATCGCGCTCGAGCGTCTCACGCAATCTTGCGGCTGTGATCTTGTTGTTCTCGGCAATCCGCGCGATCGCGGCATCGAGTTGCGCGTCGTCTACCCGCAAGCCGGTTTCTTTCGCGAACTGCAACTGCACCTTGGTATAGATCATGCGATCAAGCACCTGTTTTTCGAGCACATCGGCGGGCGGCGCGGGCGTGCCTTGCTCGCGTAACTGCACCGATACTACTTTCATGCGGTCATCCAGATCGCGGCGAGTAATCACATCTTCATTCACCACCGCCACGATGCGGTCGAGCAGGATGACGCGCGCGCCTGCCGGTTGCGCAGCGACCGCAGGCCCGCCCGCGCATGAGAGCGCGGCGAGCACCAGCATCGTTCGCCAAAAATGAAAGTAACTCATAGAAAAAGCCTGCCCCAAGCGCTTAGCGCAGCGGAAATGCGTTGTCGTCGGTACGCACCGATGATGCCGTCCCCCGGTAGTAGCCCGCAATGTTTCGCCGCAACAGTTCGAGTGGATTGGAGCCGAGTTTTGAGACTCCGTTCAACTCAAGCTGCATAAAAAACGAGTTTACAGAGGTTGTCGATGTAGTGGCGAAGCTGTGGACGACGGCGCGAAATGCCCAGCAACCGCCGTCGTATTCCAATCCGGCCAGGCCTTCGAGCAACCGGCTGTCGGCGATCGAATAATTCATGCGTGCGATGCCACTCAAGTGGCGGGTCAGTGGCCATTG
>JANXRI010000205.1 GCA_025353085.1 Betaproteobacteria bacterium | reverse complement strand
GGACAACCGCGCAACCCTGCACAAGCGCGACGCGTTCGATTCGACCGAACGGCGAGTTTTGTATGCGGCGCAAGTAGAGGGGCATAAGCCGTTCGAGGCGCCCGCTGCGCTCAACCTGCCTGCGCATGCGCGCGCGCAGTCGTTTAATCAGTAACCAGTAACTCCAAGGAATCTATGGATAAGCAGCAGCACGATCAACACGCCACGCATCATCATCATGGCAACCGCGTTGAAGATAAGCGTCTCATCACCGGCGCGGGCAAGTACGCGTCCGACTGGAATGTGGCGGGTCAGCTATACGCTTATTTCGTGCGCTCGAATCGCGCGCATGCCGAAATCACTGCTCTCAATGCCGCCGCCGCGCTCGCCTATCCCGGCGTGCGGCATGTCTACACCGGCGCCGATGCGGTGGCAGCCGGTTATACCAAACCGCCGCATTCACTGATGATTCCCGGTCGTGGCGGCATGAAGGCGCGCGCGCCGCTGCGGCCGGTGCTCGCCCATGGCAAGGTGCGTTTCGTCGGCGAAGCGATTGCAATGGTCGTCGCCGACAGCGCTGCGGCTGCGGAGGATGCGGCCGAACTTGTCGAAGTGGAATACCGCGATCTGCCCTGCGTGGTGCAACCCGAAGAAGCGCTCGCCGCCGGGGCGCCGCAATTGCACGAGGATGTGCCGGGCAATCTGTCGTTTGAAGCGGAAGCCGGCAGCGTCGAACAAGTAACCGCGGCGTTTGCGCAGGCCGCGCATATCACGCGAGTCAAAGTCGAGTCGACGCGCGTAGCGCCGAGCCCGATGGAGCCGCGTGCCTGCCTTGTTGCTTACGACCCGGTCGCCGACTCGTACCGTTTTAACGTCGTCATGCAGGGCGTTACTAGTTTGCGCAAGCAGATTTCGATGTATACAAACTTGCCGGAAGAAAAATTGATATTCGAGACGCACGACGTCGGCGGCGGCTTCGGCCAGCGCACCGTCGCTTATCCCGAATACTGCGCGATGATGATCGCAGCCAGGGCACTCGGCAAACCGGTCAAATGGGTGTCGACCCGCGTTGAAGGTTTTCTCACGGACACCCACGGCCGCGCCAACATCATCAATGGCGAATTAGCACTCGACACGCACGGCAAATTTATGGCGATGCGGCTCGACTGGATCAACGACATGGGCGCGTATCTGTCACCGGGTTCCGTCGGTCACATCCGCAACACGAGCGCCTGTATGACCGGCGTGTACAAGATCCCCGCTTTGTATGCAACGTTTCGTGCGCCGCTGACCAATTCCACCCCGGTGGGTTCGTACCGGGGCGCCGGACGCCCTGATATCGCGTACGTGGTGGAGCGGCTCGTCAATCAAGCCGCCGCCGAACTCAAAATGGACGCGGCCGAACTGCGCCGCCTCAACTTTATTCCGCCTGAAGCGTTTCCGTACAAAACGCCGACCGGTTCGGTGTATGAAATCGCCGATCTGCCGGGCTTGCTTGAAAAAGCGCTGAAGCTCGGTGACTGGAACGGTTTTGCCAAACGCCGCGCCGAATCGGCGACGCGCGGCAAGTTACGCGGCATCGGCATTTCGACAGTGATCGAAAACACCGGCGCAGGTAACGCAGACAAAGACGAGATCGAGCTGCGCCTGAATGCGGACGGCGTGATCGAAGTGCACACGGTGTCGAAGGCGCAGGGACACGGACATGAAACTACGCTGGCGGCGGTCGTCGCGGATGCGCTCGGCATCGGGCATGCGCAAGTCAAAGTCGTGCAGTGTGCGCCGGGCACTATGTTGCAGGGTAATCATACCGGTGGCTCCCGCACCGCAGTCGGCGCCGGCGGCGTGTGTTATCTCGCGGCGCATAAATTAATCGAAGAAGGCAAGGCGCTCGCAGCGCTCGAACTGAAACTCGAGCCGTCGCAAATCAGTTATGCGGGCGGCGAATTCCGCTCGGCCGAATCGAAGCGCGTGGTCAAACTCGCCGATCTCGCCAAAACACAACCGGTCAAAGTGATCGCTGAAGGCAAGTTCGGTTCGACCTATCCGAACGGCTGTCATATCGCCGAGGTTGAAGTCGACGAAGAAACCGGTGTCGCGCAAATCGTGCGTTACAGCGCGGTCGATGATTGCGGCGTGGTGCTCAACCATGCGATCGTCGAAGGCCAGTTGCACGGCGGCGTGGTGCAGGGCATCGGCCAGGTTTTCAGCGAGCACATCGTGTACGACCGTGAGTCGGGGCAGCCGTTGACCGCGAGCTTCATGGACTACTGCATGCCGCGCGCCGGCGTGTTGCGCGAATTGCGCGGTGAAGAGCATCCGACGCCGAGCAAAATAAGTCCGCTCGGCGTGAAAGGCGTTGGTGAATCAGGTTGTACTGCCTCGTTGCCGGTGCTGGTCGGTGCTGTTATCGATGCTTTGCGGCCGCTCGGCATCTCGCATCTCGACATGCCATTGACGCCATCCAAGCTCTGGCACGCGATACAAAGCTCGAAAACGCCGGCGCGTGTGAACTGAATCTAAGCACCGTTCTGACCGACGGCGTCGTCTGCGGCGATTCGGTGCAGCGACCGATTCGATGATGACCCCGCGCAATCCGCAAAGATAAGACGCGCCGCGCGCAGTCGCCGCCTGCGTATCGGGTTGCCGCCTTAACTCACTGAGTTCGGCACCGCACAGAACCGCCGCCGCACATCAGGTAGCCTGTATGTGCAAATCGGAATTCGAACTCAGCCGAACGCCGCATGCCGGCAACGGCCAATCACTCCGCGCTCAGCCCAGCGGATAGGAGAAAATAATAATGCGCATACGAATCCTGCTGCTGTTGATATTGCTGGGGGTGGCCACCGCTGCGCCCGCGCAAGTCAATATCGGAATAAATATCTCGTTGTTCCCCGAACTTGTGCGGGTGCCGGAATATCCCGTGTATTACGCGCCGCGCCAGCAAGCCAATTACTTTTTCTACGACGGTATGTACTGGGTGTTCCAGAACGACGAATGGTATTCGAGCGACTGGTACAATGGCCCGTGGTATCAGGTCGCGCCTATATATGTTCCGGTGTATGTGCTGAGAATTCCGGTTCGCTATTACCGGCGTCCGCCG
>JANXRI010000187.1 GCA_025353085.1 Betaproteobacteria bacterium | reverse complement strand
ATTATCGGCGTCGGCGAAAAAATGTCGGAAGTCTATCTCGGGCCGTACATCGGCGGCGGCATCGAGAACTGGTTCGCGTACACGCTGGCGCTCGCGTTTCTGCTGATACGGCCGGAAGGTCTGTTCGGGGAGAAACACATTGATCGCGTCTGATTTTTCGCGGCTCGTGGCCTAGCGCATGTTCTATCGCGAAGTCGGTGAGTTCAAAAGCAGTTACGCCGCGGATCAGGTCGTGTTCCCGATTCGCCAGGACCGTTATTTCGTATGGACGTTCGTGCTGTTTGCATTCATCGGCGTGCCGTTGTTCGCGAATGCGTACTGGTTAAGCGGGATATTAATTCCGTTTCTGATTTTGTCGCTCGCCGCACTCGGCCTCAATCTGCTGGTGGGCTATTGCGGGCAGATCTCGCTTGGCACCGGCGGCTTCATGGCAGTCGGCGCTTATGCCGCGTACAACCTCGCGGTGCGCATACCGGGACTTAATCCGCTCGTTGCGTTTCTGCTCGCCGGCGGCATCACGACTGTCGTCGGCATCGTGTTCGGCATTCCGAGCCTGCGCATCAAAGGGTTCTATCTCGCGGTTGCAACCCTCGCGGCGCAATTCTTTCTCGACTGGATATTCAGCCGCGTCGCGTGGTTTACCAATTACACGCCGTCGGGCTCGCTCAACGCGCCGCCGGTTACGTTGTTTGATTTCACGTTCGACACGCCGGTGCGCAAATATCTGCTGTGCCTCACGTTCGCCGTTGCGTTCGCGGTGCTCGCGCGCAACCTGGTGCGCGGCAGAACGGGGCGCGCGTGGATGGCGATCCGCGATATGGACGTCGCCGCCGAAATAATCGGGATCCGGCCGCTATATGCGAAGCTGTCGGCGTTCGCGGTCAGTTCGTTTTTTATCGGCGTGGCGGGCAGCCTGTGGGCGTTCGTGCATCTCGGCTCGTGGGAACCGCTCGCGTTCGACGTCAACCGCTCGTTCAGCCTGTTGTTCATGGTGATTATCGGCGGGCTCGGCTCGATTTTCGGGAGCTTTATCGGCGCCGCGTTCATCACGTTGTTGCCGCTGTTTCTAAACCAGTTTCCGGCCTGGTTGGGACTGCACTGGTCAACCGCACTGATCGCTCACCTGGAGTCGATGATATTCGGCGCGCTGATCGTGTTTTTCCTGATCGTCGAGCCGCTGGGCTTAGCAAGGCTGTGGAGTATCGCCAAGGAAAAACTGCGCCTGTGGCCGTTTCCGCACTAGCACGCGAGCGGGTTGGGCGGCGCTTGCGCCGGACGAGGCCAGTCAATACACTCTGCGCTATACCGATGAAGCGCGCTTAAGCGCCTGGTCGGATGGCCGGCGTCAGACCGGAACACAGACAACCAAAGGAGGCAGTCATCATGGGCAGCTTGACCACGTGGCAGCGGGCATTGTTGGCGCTTCTCGGCGCAGGCGCATTCGCCGCCACCACACCGGTATTTGCGCAGGCCAACGACCAGTTCATCCCGGTACTCGTTTATCGCACCGGCGCCTACGCGCCGAACGGCGCGCCGTGGGCGAACGGCTTCGTCGATTACCTGAACCTCGTCAACGAGCGCGACAAGGGCATCAACGGCGTGAAGATCGCGTATGAAGAATGCGAGACCGGCTATGCGACCGACCGCGGCGTCGAATGTTACGAGCGCCTCAAAGGCAAGGGACCGACAGGTGCTGCGGCATTCAATCCGCTGTCGACCGGGATCACGTTTGCACTGACCGAGAAGGCGCCCGTCGATAAAATTCCCGTCATCACCATGGGTTACGGGCGCTCGGAATCCGCCGACGGCAGTGTGTTCACATGGAATTTTCCGCTGCTCGGCACCTACTGGACGGCAGCCGATGTGATCATGCATCAAATCGCCAACAAGCTCGGCGGCTACGAAAAATTGAAAGGCAAGAAGGTCACGCTCGTTTATCACGATTCGCCGTACGGCAAAGAGCCGATCCCGTTATTAACCGAACTCGCGAAGCGGCATGGCTTCGACTTCAAATCGCTGCCCGTCACGGCACCCGGCGTCGAACAGAAAGCGACGTGGTTGCAAATTCGTCAGGACCGGCCCGACTACGTGTTGTTGTGGGGCTGGGGTGTCATGAATTCGACTGCGATCAAGGAGGCGGTTGCAGTTAACTACCCGCGCGATCAGATGTACGGCGTGTGGTGGTCGGGTGCCGAACCCGATGTGCTGCCGGCGGATGCGGGCGCAATCGGCTACAACGCCGCGGCGCTTCAGCACTCGTCAGGTCAGACTTCCGTGCATGCCGACATCATCAAAAACGTCTACGACCGCACCAAGGGCAGCGGCAAGAAAGAAGAGATCGGCTCCGTCCTCTATAACCGCGGCATGATCAACGCGATGGTCACGGTCGAAGCGATCCGCACGGCGCAAGCCAAGTACGGCAAGAAGCCGCTGACCGGCGAGCAGGTTCGGTGGGGCATCGAAAACCTGAACCTTGATCAGGCGCGGTTGCGTCAGCTCGGCTTTGGCGGTTTGATGCAGCCGTTAAAACTCTCGTGCAGCGATCACGAAGGCGCGCGCATGGCGCGTATTCACCAGTGGGACGGCGCCAAGTGGGTCTATGTGTCCGACTGGATCGAGGGCAACAACAAGCTGCTGCGGCCGATGGTTGAAGAAGCGGCCAAAAAATATGCGAAAGACAAAAATCTCACGCCGCGCGACTGCGCGAAAGTGACTTGAAAGCGCGGTAATGGGTAACGGGTGATCGGAAATGAGTTATGGGTGATGGGTGAATTAGTCCCATCGCCCATAACCCATCACCGCTTGTTCCGGATGTCAGCCGCTCCCCAGCCAACCGCCGCGACTGCGTTGCTCACAGTCAACAACGTCGAAGTCATTTACGACCACGTGATTCTTGCGTTGAAAGGCGTCTCGCTCGAAGTCCATGAGGGCAAGATCGTCGCGCTGCTGGGTGCGAATGGCGCAGGCAAATCGACGACACTGAAATCGATTTCCAACCTGTTGCGCGCCGAACGCGGCGACGTGACCAAGGGATCGATCGAATTTCGCGGCGTGCGCATCGATCAGCTAAATCCGTCCGAACTCGTCAAGCGCGGCGTCGTGCAGGTCATGGAAGGGCGGCATTGTTTTGCCCATTTGACCGTTGAAGAAAACCTGCTGACTGGCGCGTTCACGCGCAGCGGCCGCGGCGAGATCGCCGCCGACCTCGAAAAAGTTTATGCGTATTTCCCGCGCCTCAAAGACCGGCGCACGAGCCAGGCCGGTTACACCTCGGGCGGCGAGCAGCAAATGACGGCGATCGGGCGCGCGCTGATGGCGCGGCCTTCGATGATTTTGCTCGACGAGCCGTCGATGGGGCTCGCGCCGCAGATCGTCGAGGAAATTTTCGGCATTGTGCGCGATCTGAACCGGCGCGAACGCGTGAGCTTTTTGCTGGCCGAACAAAACACCCACGTTGCGCTGAGGTTCGCCGATTACGGTTACATCCTCGAAACCGGCCGGGTCGTGATGGACGGCAGCGCCACTGAGCTCGCGAGCAACGAAGACGTGAAAGAGTTTTACCTTGGCTTGTCCGCCGGCGCGCGCAAGAACTACCGCGATGCGAAGCACTACCGCCGGCGCAAGCGCTGGCTGGCTTAAAGATCAAAAGTTTCACCGCAAAGGATTCTTTTTAATCTCGCCTTGAGGGGGACGCGAAGGATGCAAAGGAACGACCGAAACTCATCGCCATCACTACTTTTACTGCCGTGTTTGCCAGTCCCGAACCTGGATCTCCTTGGCGCCCTTGGCGTCCTTAGCGGTTAAAGATTTTCCTGGGTTAAATTATGGAATTCTTCGACGAGCTCGAAACCCGCGACCCTGCGCAGCGCGAAGCGGAGCAATTCGCCGCGCTGCGCGCGCAGATTGTCAACGCGCAAAGCAAGGCGCCGTATTTCGCGCGGGCCCTTGCCGGCGTCAACGCAGTCGATATCAAAGACCGCGCGGCACTCGCGTTACTGCCGGTAACGCGCAAGTCCGATCTGATCGAGCTGCAGAAAGGCGCGCTGCCGTTTGCCGGCATGACCGCGCTGCCACAGTGCGCGCTCGGCCGCGTGTTCATGTCGCCAGGCCCGACGTTCGATCCCGAAGGCAAACGCGCCGATTACTGGCGGCTCGCGCGCGCGATGTTCGCCGCCGGTTTTCGCGCCGGCGAACTCGTGCACAACACGTTTTCGTATCACTTCACGCCCGCCGGTTTCATGGCGGACATGGGCGCGCAGGCGCTCGGTTGCCCGGTATTTCCAGGCGGCACCGGGCAAACCGAAATGCAGGTTGCCGCGATCGCAAGTTTGAAACCGCGCTGTTACATCGGCACGCCGTCGTTTCTGCGCATCATTCTCGAGAAAGCCGACGAACTGACAGCGGATGTTTCAAGCGTGACCAAAGCGCTGGTATCGGCCGAGGCGCTGCCGGCGACGTTGCGGGCCTGGTTGAATGCGCGCGGCGTGGCGACGCTGCAATGCTATGCGAGCGCCGACCTGGGCCTGGTCGCGTACGAGTCCGCCGCGCAGGACGGCATGATTGTCGATGAGGGCGTGGTCGTCGAACTCGTGCGCCCGGGCACGGGCGAGCTGGTCGTCGACGGCGAGGTCGGTGAAGTGGTTGTGACGACGCTGACACCCGAGTATCCGCTGATCCGCTTTGCGACCGGCGACCTGTCGGCGGCGCTCGCCGGCGCGAGTCCCTGCGGACGGACCAATCTGCGCATTCAAGGCTGGCTCGGCCGCGCCGATCAGACCGCGAAAGTGAAAGGAATGTTCGTCAAGCCGTCGCAGGTCGCGGACGTCGTCCGGCGCCACGTCGAGATTCGCAAGTACCGGCTCGTGATCGATCACGACGATAAAAAAGCCGACCGCATGACGCTCAATTGTGAAATCGCAGGCGCGCCCAGCCCGGCGCTCGCTGCGAGTATTGCGACGACCATCCGCAACGTGTGCAACCTGCGTGGCGAAATCGCCTTTAAGCCGGTCGGATCGCTGCCGAACGACGGTAAAGTCATCGACGATGTCAGGACGTACGACTAACATGGCGCCACCCGCCGCTGGCGGGTGATTGCGTGATTTGGTGATTCAGTTATTGAGCGGCCAATCACCCACTCGCTTAATCACCTGGTTACTCATTACAACACCGTCGTTTTTTAAGTCAGCCCAGTTTCCAATGCAAATCAAAAACAGCGTATTCCTGATTCCCGGCGGTGCATCGGGCCTCGGTGCGGCCACTGCTCAGCACCTGGTTGGCGCGGGCGGCAAGGTGATGCTCGCCGACCTTAACCGCGAGGCGGGCGAAAAATTTGCCGCGAGCCTGGGCGCCGCAGCCCGCTTCGTCGTCGCCGATGTGACCAATGAAACGCAAGTGCAGCAGGCAGTCGATGCCGCGATAAGCGCGTTCGGCGCGTTGCATGGACTCGTCAACTGCGCGGGTGTTGCGCCGGGCGAGCGGGTCGCGGGCAAGAACGGTCCGCACAAACTCGAAACCTTCAGCCGCGTGATCCAGATCAATCTCATCGGCAGTTTCAACACGTTGCGACTGGCGGCGAATGCGATGGCGAAAAACACGCCGACTGCCGACGGCGAACGCGGTGTGATCATCAACACTGCGTCGGTCGCCGCGTACGAAGGCCAGATCGGGCAGGCCGCGTACAGCGCGTCCAAAGGCGGCATCGTGGCGATGGCGCTGCCCATTGCGCGTGAACTTGCCAAGATCGGCATCCGCGTGAACACGATCGCGCCGGGGATTTTCGATACGCCGATGCTGCAGGGCATGAGCGAAGAAATTCGCGCATCACTCGGTGCGCAGGTGCCGTTTCCGTCACGCCTGGGCCAGCCCGCAGAATACGCGCGCCTCGCGGCGTTCATCATCGAAAATCCGATGCTCAACGCCGAAGTAATCCGGCTCGATGGCGCCATCCGCATGACCGCCAGATAACCCGCGTTGCCGCCGAAAGATCGCATCATGGTGTATCAGAATCTAATCCTCGAACATGCCGAGAACGGCACCGTCGCCGTCCTGACGGTCAATCGGCCAAAGGCGCTTAACGCGCTCAATGCAGAGACGCTCGACGAATTGCTGCAGGCGCTCGCGCACATTGCCGCGGATAGCGCACTGCGCGCCTTGCTGGTGACCGGCGCCGGCGATAAGGCCTTTATCGCAGGCGCTGACATCGCTGCCATGCAGAACATGAACGCGCTGCAAGCGCAGAATTTTTCCGCTAAGGGCCAGCGCGTGATGCAGGCGATTGAAGCGCTGGCGATTCCGGTGATTGCGCTGGTCAATGGCTATGCGCTGGGCGGCGGCTGCGAACTCGCGCTGAGCTGCGACTGGATCATCGCGTCCGAGCGCGCAGTGTTCGGCCAGCCCGAAGTGAATCTTGGAATCCCGCCGGGTTTTGGCGGCACCCAGCGGCTCGCGCGTCTCGTCGGCCGCGCGCGTGCGCTCGAGCTCGTGACGACCGGCCGCCAGGTTAAGGCGGAAGAGGCGCTGCGCATCGGTCTCGTAAATGCAGTCGTCGCCGCCGCGCAGTTGACCGAAAACGGTTTGGAAACGGCGCGCCTCATAGCGGCCAAAGCGCCGGTGGCAGTGCGGGTGGCGAAACAGGCGGTGCACCGCGGGCTCGATATGGATCTCGCCAATGGCTGCGTCCTAGAAACGAGTCTCTTTGCGTTTGCATTTGGCACCGACGATCGCAAAGAAGGCATGACTGCGTTCCTGGCGAAGCGCGCGCCCAAATTTGAAGGACACTAGTACTGAAACACGTTAATTACGAAACATAATGGCGAGCGAGATTTCGATCTGCGTCTTGACGGGTGAACGTCCAATCGATGCCGCGTCGTTCGGCGTTGCGTCGACGTTGCCACGCGTTGACCTCGCGTCGCGCGG
>JANXRI010000159.1 GCA_025353085.1 Betaproteobacteria bacterium | reverse complement strand
ACCGGGTTTGCCGAGCGACGTCATCAAGTCATTGGATCCGACGTGGATGACGTCGACACCTTCGACCGCTGCGATCGCATCGACGTTGTCGAGCCCTTCCTGCGTTTCGATCATGCAGACCACCAGCGTAGCTTCGTTAAGCGTCGCGACTGCATCGGCCGTCGATACCGCGCGAAAATCGAACATCGTGTAACTGCCGGACACGGAGCGCCTGCCGATTGGCGGGAACTTCGCGCGATTAACCGCGCGCTTGGCTTCAGCAGCCGTGTTGATATCGGGGAATACGATGCCCATGATGCCATTGTCGAGCAGCACCTGCGTGTCCGGATCGTCGCAACTCCTGACGCGCGCCATCGGCACTACGCCGCAGCCCAATGCGGCCTGGGCGATATGGCCGGTCGTCTCGACCGAATACAGCGCGTGCTGGCCGTCGACGAACACGAAATCATGTCCGGTCGTCTTCGCAATGCGCGCAATGTCGCCGGAGCGCGCAATGCGCGCAATCATGCCCAGCGCGACTTTGCCTTCTTTCATCATTTCCTTAACTGCGTTCTTCAATAGCGCTGCCATAGCGTTTTCTCCTGGTAATAAACTCAGGCTGATTGTCGCGTAAAACGACACACGACGTGGACCCCTTCCTCTGCAAGGGGTATCAAGCCGTTGTCATTATTCAGCGCGCGAGCCCGAGATCGGCAAGAATCCCGCGCAAGGTCGCGGCCTGTTGCACGAACAGCTTGCGCGTCGCCTCTGCGTTCATATAAGCGGGCGTCAACGCGTTCTGATCGAGCTCACGCAGCCATTCGTCCTGTATCGACAATTTCGCCATCAGCCCATCCCAGTATGTGACTTGTTCCGGCGTCATGCCGCGTGGCCCGATCAGCGCGCGCCAACTGCTAAAGACCACATCGGCGCCCTGCTCGCGCCAGGTCGGCGTTTGCGCGAGCGCGCCGGCGAGACGCTTGTCGGAGGCGACTGCAAGAACCCGCACACGTCCGGCCTGCACATGGGGACCCACGAGGCCAGTGGTTGTAATTGCAAGATCGACATGTCCGCCGAGCACCGCGGTGATCGACTCGCCGCTCGAGTTGAAAACAGCAATGCGAAAACGCTTGGGATCGACACCGGCCGTTTTGCCCGCAAGGCTTACCGCGATGTGATTTGCGTTGCCGAGCGCCGAAGCGAGCGCCATGCTGACTGAAGACGGATCGCGTTTGAGCCGCTCGAGCAGGTCGCGCCCGCTCTTGATCGGCGAAGTGGCACTGACGACGAATGCGATGTGCTCGTCCGCGAGCATTGAGATCGGCGTCACATCCTGATAATCGATCGGATTCGCACCGGTAATTTTGTTGGTGATGATGGTGAACGGCGTGACGAGCACCGCATGCCCGTCGGCGGAACGCGAATTCAAGTAGTTGAAGCCAACCGCGTTGCCGCCGCCCGCTTTGTCGACCACGTTGAGGGTAGCGCTGGTGAGTTTCTTTTCCTGCAACACGCGCTGGACGAGGCGCGCGACGTTGTCGAGAGCACTGCCCGGCGCCGCAGGCGCGATGATTTCGACATTCCTGGTCGGCTGCCATTGCGCCTGCGCGCCCGCCGTGAGCGCGGCCAACGCCAGGCAGGCGATTGCCTTGAACCTATGATTTGGAAGAATGATTCTTCGCCTCTCTTGCGCGGCGCCACGATGATTCTGGCGCGCCATGAACAGCGCAAAGTTTAGCACGCACGAAACATCGCCGTGCCGGTTGAGCGTGCCACGCCGTGCAAGGTAGAATCGGTAAAACAAAACACCGCAGCGCGCGTCCGCGCCTGCTCTCTCCAGGGGTCCATCGCCATGCCGTATCTGGATTTAGACTGCGACTTTAAAATTTTTTACAAAATCGACGACCACACCGATGCGTGGACCGAGCCCGAGACCGTGCTGTTTGTGCACGGCTTCACAGAAAACACCGAAGCATGGCGCGCGTGGGTGCCCCACTTCTCCCGCAAATATCGCGTGATCCGCTACGATCAGCGCGGGTTCGGCCAGACCGGCCCGGTACCGGCGGATTTCGAATTCACGTCCGAGCTTTTCGCCGACGACATGGCGCGCGTCATTAATGCGTTGTCGCCGCATGCGCCGGTGCACGTGGTCGGCGGCAAAAGCGGCGGCATGCCGGTATTGAAACTAGCGATGCTGCGGCCCGATCTCGTCAGGACGATCACGCTCGTATGCTCGCCGGTCAAGGGCCCGACGGTGCCAGGCTGGCTCGATCACATGGATCGTTACGGCATGCGCGGCTGGGCGCGCTGGACGATGGGCGGACGCCTTGGCAGCAAGATGCCGCCGCGCGGCGTCGACTGGTGGGTCGATCTGATGGGACAAACGGCCGTGTCAACCGGACATGCGTACGTGAACTGGGTCGGCGGCGTCGATCTGAATCCGGAATTGCAAGCGGTGCGCTGCCCTACGCTCGTTATCGCCAACGACACCAAGCGGCGCAGCATCTCGGAGTTCCGGGCGTATCAGAAAAAAATTCCCGATTCCGAACTGGTCGTAATCAAAGTCGATGGCTATCACACCGCGGCAGTCGCGCCCGACGAATGCGCGAAAGCAACACTCGATTTCATTGCACGGCGCGGCGCGGCGCGAAAAATAAATAGGCGGAAAACTCTTCGCGCTTAAATCCGGACTTTCTTCAAACGCTTCACATTTCAACCTTAATCTCTCGGTTTAAAAACGTGCTAATGCCAATAATCGGCTCGGGCGTCACGGAGGTTTGTGGGGAGAAGCCATACATGGCAAGATCGCGAAAGAACGAACGCGCCACGCGCGCATGAGCCAGATTCGCCTGCCATGCGCGACCTGGCATCGGGGAAGGGCCCTCTTGACCAGCACAGTATCGGCAATAGTACATTTGGCGTTCGAGTGACTTGCCACAACGGACGGGAGATGCAATGAACAAGCCATCGATACTTATCGAAACCGGCAGGACAGCACTTCTGGCAATCCTCTGCTTCTCGGCGCAAGCGATCGCTGCAACGCTCAATATCGATTGCGATGCGGGCAACACGATCGCGAGTGTCTATGCGACCGTTAAACCTGGCGACACGGTGCTCGTAAACGGAACTTGCAAAGAGCAGGTCAGCATCCCGCCTGAACTGACGCGGGTCACATTCGATGGCCGGAAGAAAGCGACGATTCAGCACCCGGGTGGCCCCGCGGCATCTCCGCATGCCTTATACAATCGCGGCAAGGAAATCATCATCAAGGGCTTCACCGTGACTGGCGGCCAGGATGGCATTCACCTTTCGGGACCGGCCTCGGCGGTAATCGACGGCAATGTCGTCACCAAAAACAGCGGTCGCGGCATCCATATCGACAAGGGCAGCGTCGCGCGGATTCTCAATACTACCGTTGAGCAGAGCGGCAGCATCGGGATCGATATCACGGGCGCCTCGTATGTCTATATCGGCGTTTTCATCCCGCGCGTGCAGGCGCTCGGACCGAACATCATCCGCAACAACGGCGGCCCCGGCATCAACATCGAGCGCACGTCGGGCGCTTGGATCGTCGGCAATACGATCAGCGGCAACAAGGAAAGC
>JANXRI010000061.1 GCA_025353085.1 Betaproteobacteria bacterium | reverse complement strand
GCGACCGTCTGCGAGTAGCCCTCCTTCCATTCGGCGGCTTTCTGCCGCCACACCTCTTTGCCGGTTTTCTGGTCGAGCGCGACGACGAACGCATTCAGCGTCGTGCGAAACACTTTGCCGTTGTAGATGGCCACGCCCTTGTTCGAAACGCCGCAGCACACCACGCGCGGCGTGTCGGCATCGAAATTAACCGGCGTGCGCCATAACTGGCGGCCGCTCAGCGCATCGAGCGCCACCGTCCATTTCGCATTGGTCACATACATGACGCCGTTATGAATGATCGGCTGGGCCTGCTCGCCGAGCTCGTTTTCAAGACCGGCGGTCCACACGGGCACGAGCTTCTTGACGTTGGTTTTGTTGATCTGCGAGAGTGCGCTATAGCGGTTTTGCGCATAGCCCATGCCGTACGTGAGCACGTTGTCGGTGTTTTTGCCGTCGTTTTTAAGGTCGTCGAGCGATTGCGCGGAGACCGCGGCCGCACCGCAAAAGAATGTCGTTGCCAGCCATACGCCGTATTTCATTTGCCCCCCTCCGGTAGTAGCCGCGGGCTGCGCCGCGTGCAGGCCTGCTGACAACTGCAGGAGGCAAAATCTTAACAGTTACACTGCCGGCACGCCAATCCGCGCCGCGTCTTTAAGCCTTCCAGCGCGGCATTAAACGCACTGCATTGCCGCGGTCGATCGCCGCGAGCTCACTCGGCGTGAAACCGTACGCAGTCAGGCCGGCAACCGCCTCCGCACCGGGACGATACGGAAAGTCCGTGCCGAACATTACTTGCGAGACCGCCGCCACTTTGAGCAGCGCCGCCAGCGCGCCCGCGTGATTCGCCTGCGCCGTGTCGTAATAGAACTTTTTGATTTCGAACGAAACGCCGTTCGGCAGCAACTGCTCGCGATTTTTGGTTGACGCCTCCTGGCGCATGAACCTGCTGTAGAGAAAAGGCATCGTGCCGCCACTATGCGAGTGTATCCATCGAATATCGGGAAACCGCGCGGCCGCGCCGCTAAACAACAGCGATGCAATCATGCGAGTCGTGTCGGTCGCGTATTCGATAGCGGAATTCTGGATGTACTGCGCCACCGGATTTCTGCAACACTCGACCGAGAGCGGATGGTTGTAAACGATCGCCTTGCGTCGATTGAGTTCCTCCCATACCGGCCAGAACGCCGGGTCGCCGAGATATTTACCGGCATAGCTCGTCATCAGCCCGAATCCATCGGCCTTCAACACATCCAGCGCATATTCAATCTCACGCAGACTGCCCTCGACATCGGGCAATGGCAGCGTGGCAAATGTCCCGTAGCGTCCCGGATAGTCGCGCGCGATCGTGGCGGCATAATCGTTACTTTCGCGCGCCAGCCGGCGCCCCAACGCCACGTCGCCAAACCAGACCTGCGGCTGCATGAGTGACGTAATTGATGTCGCGATGCCATTCTTGTCCATATCCTCGATCGAGCTGGCGGGCGACCAGCGCGGCGGGTTCTCGCCTTTGACGTGCTGCGACAATTCCGCGACGTATTTCGGCGGCATCAAATGATGGTGAATATCGATGCGACGTGCTGTGGCCCCGGTCGCCGCCGGCGTCATCGCATCGGTCGCGCAACCCGGCAGCAATGTGCCAGCGCCGAGGGCGGCCAGGCCGGCCAGAAAACTACGCCGCGGAATCCCGGATAGCGGGGTTGCAGCGCGCTCATTCGCCAAGTCGTTGTGGGTGATTTCGATTTTCATATCTTCCTCCGCCAAGACGGCTCATTTTTATAACGTCGCCGCAGAATACTGGATGTGCAGTGCGGTACCTATTGATATTTCCAAAATAAGCGACAGCGCATTTTGCTCAACGCCGCCCGTCGCCCTCCGGGAAGGGGCTGGTGTGAGGGAATCGCGCGATGTAATGATTTATAAAAAGCTCGATAGATGCGCCGCCGCGTAAGCGCATGTTGGCGGTCGGCCGTCGCTCATGCCTGCAACGCAAACGACAAAAATCCTACCTGCAAATAAGAAAAGCCCGATAGTCTTTTGGCTCTTATCGTGACATCGTGAACGCACTCTACGGCTCGTGCGGGTGCGGACTCGAAATCGATTCTTCTGGCTTTAAGTCTCTCCTGCGTCGCCTGGCCGATGTGCGCATCCGCGACAATTTTCAAATGCGGCGACGGCGTGAAAGTTACCTACCAGGACACGCCATGCAAAAAGGGCCAATCCTCGGAACTTATAGTGGCATCGCTGTGGACAGATCCAAGCAGAGCTGCGCTGCAAACAGATTCCGCGAACACTAAGGAACCCCTTGCCTGATGCGGCACCCCGCTCCGCGGACGGAGGCCCTGGTCTGACCCTTGGCATGCTGGACACCCACGTGCTGAACTTGCGGGGTTGGGGCCGGCCCACGAAAATTAAGCGCACGCAATTTCATCGTGAATGGCGTGAGGAATGGACTTATCAATCGCCGCAAGAAGGCGGGCGTCAGCTTGAATTCGTAAACGGCAAACTCGCGGGCATAATGTAATTCAAGCGCTCGCCGCGTAAATGCCCCGATGCCGCTCGGGGTAGCTTTCGTAAAGGTTCCACGGGGTCAGGCTTGGCTAATTGCATAATGTCCTCGATTCAACTATCATTGCTGCATGGCTCGAAAACCCCGTCTGCATGTGCCCGGTGGCCTCTATCACGTCATCCTGCGCGGTAACGCCCGTCAAGATATCTTCTTCAGCGTCAAAGACCGTGCACGGTTCTATGAACTGATCGAGGAAGGCGTGAGTCGCTTCGGTTACCAGGTTCATGCCTTCTGCCTGATGACCAATCACCTGCACCTCGCACTCCAGGCAGGCGACCAATCGCTCTCCGCCGGCATGCAGAACCTCGCCTTCCGCTATACGCGCTATATCAATGCGCGGCGCAAACGCGCAGGCCACCTCTTCGAAGGCCGCTACCAGGCCTTTCTCGTCGATCGGGATCGATACGGACTCGCCCTGGTGCGCTATCTCCACCTCAACCCGGTGCGTGCCCGCCTGGTCAAGCAACCCTCCGCTTACGCCTACAGCAGTCACCAGGCCTATCTCGGAGACGAGGCTCTGCCTTGGTTGACCACCGATTGGGTGTTGGGGCAGTTCGGCTCCCGTATTAACCTCGCGCGCGCTCGTTACATTCGGTTCATCAATGAGGGTAAGGCTGACGGGCACAACGAAACGTTCTACGGCGGTCAAGCCGACTCCCGGATTGTTGGCGAAGAGGATTTCGTCAAAACGATTTTGAAAGTTAAATCAACCCGCCATCGCGCGCCCCGGATGACGAAAATCGTCGCGCATGTGTGTCGCAGCTACGACTTGAGCGAGAAGCAGCTGCGCGCCGACGGCCGGATGCGGCTGCCCGCCGAAGCGCGTGCGCTCACGGCCTGGCTTGCGCTCAAGACC
>JANXRI010000113.1 GCA_025353085.1 Betaproteobacteria bacterium | reverse complement strand
GCGTTACGCGGCCGGCGATCGGCGAACCGATGCGGGCGGTATGGTTCTCATCGTACGCAATGCGCGCGCTCAAGGGATCGAGCAGGGGTTCGGGGAGGGCTTCGACCGCTTCGATCTTGATAAACGTCAACTGCGGTGAATCGGCGGCGAACCGCAATTCCCGCGCATTGAGATGCGCCGGCGCGGCAGCTTGCGCTTTGGGTTCGCTGCGACGAGGGAAGTATTGAACCGCCATCCATACCGCAATGGCAACCAGCGCGGCGGCCAGCAACATCCCAATAACTTTACGGGTTTTCATGTTCGCCGGCCGCATTGATTAAATGGTCGCCGCATGTTTCGCGGCATCGCGCGAACCGGCGGCTCCAGTCGGCTCGCCCGTCGGTAATTTTCGTCGCTAGCCAAATCGCGCAAAAAAACTTGGGTCGGCAGGTAGTCCTGCCGGACTCGACTTGATGCCCGTCGGCGCGAGATGATCCTAAAGGAATAGCTTGACTCAAGCGGATGCTTATTCTGCATGCGGGCCATACACTGCAATCATTTTTTCCACCGCATCCACCTTACCACGGCGGGCAGAGTAAATGGCGGAGCTTACGCCATGCTTACTTGAAAAAAAACGGCGGCGGCGTTCTAGTCGACCGGCGCCGGCACCGCGGACTCCGCCGTGCGCTTGTGCTTGCCCTCAAAAAGTACATAGAGCGTGGGCAACACGATGAGCGTCAGCAGGGTGGCCGTGATGAGTCCGCCGATCACGACGATCGCCAGCGGCTTTTGCGTCTCCGATCCGATATCGTGTGACAATGCCATTGGCATCAACCCCATCATCGCAAGCATCGCCGTCATGAGGACCGTGCGTAAACGGACCAGCGAGCCTTTGATGACCGCTTCGACCGGCGTCGCCCCGGCGCGCTTCAACTGGTTAAAGTAAGTGACCATGACGACGCCATTCAGGACCGCCTGGCCAAATAACGCGATGAAACCGATCGCTGCCGACACCGACAACGGAATGCCCGTCAACAGCAGCGCGAAAATGCCGCCGATCATGGCGAACGGAATATTAAGGATGATCAGGAGCGCGCTCTTGAACGACTTGAATGCGTCGAACAGCAGGATGAAAATGAGCAGCACCGACAGCGGCACGACCACTGCCAGCCGCGCCATCGCGCGTTCCTGGTTCTCGAATTCACCCGACCACGCCATGTAATAGCCTTCGGGCAACTTGACCGATTTGGCGACGCGCGCCTGCATATCCGCGACCACGCTGCCCATGTCGCGGTCGCGGATAAAAACGCCGATTGCAATTACGCGTCCGCCGTTCTCGCGGCTGATGTTCATGCTGCCGCCGATCGCGCGAAACTTTGCCACCTGCGACAGCGGCAGGTAAACGCCGTTCGGCGTAGTGACCAGAATGTTGGGCAGTTCATCGAGCGCGCGCTGGCCTTCTTTAAGCCGCACGACGATACCGAAACGCTTTTCGCCTTCCCATACGCTGGTTGCGACTTTGCCCCCGAGCACCGTTTCGATGACATCCTCGATGTCCGCGACGTTGAGCCCGTAACGCGCCGCCACCGCGCGGTCGATTTCGATCAGCGTTTGCGGCAGTTCGCCCTGGCGGTCGATCATTGCGCGCGACACCCCGCGCACGTCCGCAATCGCCCCGAGCACCTTGGCGGCGGTCGCGCGCAACACGTCGAGGTCATCGCCAAACACCTTGACCACGATTTGGCCGTCGATTTGCGAAATGCTTTCGAGAATGTTGTCGCGAATCGGCTGCGAGAAACTCGCCTGGATGCCCGGAATCTTCGAGAGTTCCTGATCCATCTCCGTCATCACGTCCCGCTTGGTCGTCTTGCGTGTCCACTCCGATTCGGGTTTCAGGTCGACCAGTATCTCCGCCATGCTGATCAACTTGGGGTCAGTGCCGTCCTCGGGCCGCCCCGCCTTGAAGACGACCGTTTTAACCTCGGGTATTTTTTTCAGCACATCCTGCATGCGGCCCATTTCGACCGACGCCTCCGTCACCGACACACTTGGGTGCAGCGGCACGTTGAGCCAGATGGAGCCCTCGTTGAGCTCCGGCAGGAATTCGGTGCCGAGTTGCGGCGCCGCGACCATGCTCGCTACCAGCGCGCCGGTAGCGGCAATCAACACGATTTTTTTGTGGTCAAGCGCCCACCGCAAAACCGGCTCGTAAATCTTTTTACACCGCTCGACTAGTGCGTTGTCGTGATGTGGCAACTTCTTGCGCAGCAGCGCGTAGCACAAGAGCGGGACCAGCGTCAGCGAAAAGATCAGGGATGCAATCAGCGCCGAGGTGACCGAATAAGCCATCGGCGCAAAAATGCGCCCCTCGTGCCGCTGCAAAGTGAAGATCGGGATGTGCGCGGCGATGATAATCAGCATCGAAAACAGCGTTGGCCGTCCGACTTCCACGGCTGCCTCGAGAATGACTTTCAACCGGTGGCTGTCGTCGCGTTCATCGGCTTTGTCTTGGTGAAATTCTTTCGCTTCCGAGAGCTTGCGAAAAACGTTCTCCACCACGATTACAGCGCCGTCGACGATGATGCCGAAGTCCATCGCGCCGAGTGACAGCAGATTCGCGGGTATACCGATCCACGTAAGGCCGAGGAAAGTTCCGAGCAGCGACAGGGGGATGATCAGTGCCACGATCGCGGCGGCGCGCAGGTTACCGAGAAATATCAGCAGCACCAGCGTCACCAGCATTGCGCCTTCGACAAGGTTGGTGAACACGGTCTTCAATGTTTTACCAATGAGCCAGGTGCGGTCGTAATAAGGCGCCACTTCGACGCCTTTTGGCAGGACGGTGTTATTCAGATGATCGACTTTGATCTTGACCGCCGCCAGCACCGTCGACGGGTTTTCGCCTTTGCGCATCAGCACGACGCCGGTCACCACGTCGTCCTCGTCGTCCTGCCCGATTACGCCCTGGCGCGGCACCGAGCCCGTGCTGATGGTGGCGATGTCCTTGATAAGCACCGGGACGCCGTTGCGCTCCGCAACCATGACGTTGAGCACCTCATCGGCCTGGCGCAGCAAGCCGATGCCGCGGATCAGAAACTGCTGGTGCCCCTGCTCTACATAGCCGCCGCCCGCATTCGAATTGGCACGCTGGAGCGAGGTAAACAATTGCTGCAGGGTGATCTTGTAGTACTTCATCTTGGCAAGATCGGGATTTACTTCGTACTGCTTGATGTAGCCGCCAAAGCTCACAATGTCGGCAACCCCGGGAATCAGGCGCAGTTGCCGGCTGACCGTCCAGTCCTGAAGAGTGCGCAGATCGCGTGAATTAAGATGGTCCGACTTGACGCGATAGCGGTAGATCTCGCCGATCGGTGTCGACAACGGCGCCAACTGCGGCTGCACGCCGTCAGGCAACACTACTTCGCGCAAGCGCTCGACCACCTGCTGACGCGCGAAATAGGCGTTGGCATCGTCGTTGAATGTGATGATGATGAACGACAAGCCGAACTGGGTGTGCGAAAACATGCGCACCGAATTGGGCAGTCCTGCGAGCACGACTTCAAGCGGCAGTGTGACCTGTTTCTCGACCTCTTCGGCCGCGCGGCCGGGGAACAGCGTGATAACGGTGACCTGAGTGTCGGTCACATCGGGAAACGCCTCGACCGGCAACTGTTTGAAGGCGATGATTCCGCCGCCGATGAAGAGCACCGTACCGAGGATGATGAACAGCGGTTGCCTGAGCGCGAACTCGACTATTTTTTTTATCATGCTGGCAGAAAAAGGCCGCGCCGCTATTTGACGACACGCCGCGGTTGCAGCATCTGCTGCAGCAGCAAGGCGCCGTCGGTCACGACTTTTTGGCCCGGCGTAACCCCGGCGGTGATCGCGATATTGCCGTCAAAGACATCGCCGGTCTCGACTTTGCGGCGGGTGTAGCCGCCTTTGCCATCGTCGGCAAACACGAAATTGCCGCCGCCCTGAAAAAAGACCGCGCGCGCCGGCACCTGCAGAATCTTTGCCGCGTTGTCGTTGACGGTGGCGGTGACAAACATTTCGCTTTTCAAGAGGCGCTTCGAATTGTCGAGCGTCGCGCGCACTTTGATCGTACGCGTCGCGGGGTCGAGAAAATCGGCGACCGCCGCAACCCTGGCCTCGAACAATTTATCCGGATAAGCGGGCACCTGGACTTTGAGCATCCTGCCGGCCTTCATATGCGGGAGGTCTTTTTCGGACGCGTCGAGCAGCACCCACAGGTATGCAGGGTCCGTGATCACGAACTGCGCCGGTGCACCGGCCCCCATTTGATCCGGCCGCAATTCCTGGCCGGGGTTGATGCTCTTTTCAACCACCACGCCGGTGAGCGGGCTCTTGAGCGCGTAGCTCTGGTCCACCTGCGCGCCGCCGCCATAGAGTTTAAGCCGGGCTTGCGTGCGCTTGAGCTCCGATTCGGCGCGCGCGAAATCCGCTTGGGCGGTGTAGAAGTCTTTGGCGGCAGCCACGCCGAATTGGTGCAGTTCCCTTACGCGCGCGAGGTTTTGTTCGGCCAGCGCATATTCGCCCTGGGCTCGGCGCGCATCCGCTTGCGCCTGGCCGAGATCGGGCGACGCGATGATGGCCAGCGTCTGCCCTTGTTGCACGCGGTCGCCCGGTTGCACGGCAATGCGCTCGACGCGCCCCGCGAGCGGCGTGAAAATGCGCACCGTCTTGTCTTCGTTCCAAGCCAGCCGGCCGTTCAAAGATGCCGCGGCCGCCGGACGCTCGATGGCTTCCTCCGACACCAGCGACGAGAGTTGCGGGCTACCCGGCGCGAATACAACGCTCTCGCCATCGACCTTGGGTTGCGGCGGACCCTGAGTCTTTTCAACCTTGTCGCAGCCCGCGATCAAGCCTGCCCACAATATCGCCGCAAGAATACTCAAACGCATGAACTTAAACCCCGAAATCTTATTGTCTTATTGTTATAGTTGGGTGAGCAAGTTATTCGATCGGCGCTATTTTGTCATTTTTTCCCTGCTTTGAGGGTCGATTTCGACCGTTGCAATTGCCGCCTGCCAGATGGCGAGCGACTTGGCGTAATCCGCGAGCGTATTCGATAGTTCGAGGCGCGTCGCGTAAAGCTGGCGCCGCGCATCAAGCAGATCAAGCACGCCGATCGCACCTTTGCTGTAAGCAAACTCGGCCCCTTCGGCGGCCCGCTGGGCCTCCGCCGACAGCGTTTCGCGAAAACGTTGCGCGCGCTCGCCCGCGGCGTCGAGGTCCGCGCGGCTGCGCGCAATTTCTGCCAGTGCAAGCGCGCGCACGCGCTCGAGATTGTCGCGCGCCGACTGGAGTTCCACCTCGGCACGCCGGATCTCGCCTTCGAAATAGTAGTTAATAAAGAGCGGAATGCTCACGCCGACACCGAACGTATTGTTGCTGAAGTCGCCTGGAAAATGCTGGAACTGAGCCGAGCCGGTGACATCGCGCGTACGCAACGCGCGCGCGAGTTCGCGGTTCTTCTCCGCGGCGGCAACGCGCGCCTGCCCCGCCTGCACGTCAGCGCGCCCGCCGAGCGCCTGGTCGAGATCGAGCGCATTGGACACCGCCCCGGGGTCCGGCCAGCCATCCGACGCGGTGATTTGCGGGGCGTCGCGGTCGACGCCAATCATATAGGCGAGGATCGATTGCGCCTTCTGCCGTTCAGCCTGCGCAGTTCGCGCGTCGTTTTGCGCGCGCAGCGCATCGACGCGAATGCGCGCAACTTCGGAGCGCGCAATATCGCCCGCTTTGAGCCGGCGCTCGACTGCGTCTATGGTGTTCTGGAACAATCCGGCGGTCTCCGTCGAAATGCGCTGCTTTTCCTGCGCAGCGACAAGATCGTAATAGGCCGAGTACAACGCAACGCGCTGCTGGCGCCGGATATCCGCGTATTCGCCGCGGCTCGCGCGGATATTGTAATCGGCCGCCGCCATGCGCAA
>JANXRI010000101.1 GCA_025353085.1 Betaproteobacteria bacterium | reverse complement strand
GCGTTACTGTTATCGCCGAGCCAGCCATGAGCGCGGTTAACACCGACCCGCGCGCGCTCGTTGTCGCCGTTACGCTGACGACACTCGTGCAGGCGCTCGTCTCGGTTGCGGTCTTTTCACCGCCTTTGCTGGCGCCGGCCGCGCAGGCAGATCTAGGCGTCAGCGCAAGTGCAATCGGTATTGTCATCGCGCTCATGTACGTGGCGGCGAGCCTGTCGGCGCCGCGGGGCGGCGCGCTGGTTGCGCGGCACGGGCCTTTGCGCGTGAGCCAGCAATCGCTGATGTGGAGCGCGGGCGGCATCGCGCTGTTTGCACTCGCATCACCGGTAGTTTGCGTGATCGGCGCATTCATGCTCGGTATGGGTTACGGTCCTGTCACGCCGGCGAGTTCGGCCCTCTTGTCGACGCGCGCGCCGGACCGGCTGCGCAATATCATCATGTCGATTCGCCAGACCGGGGTGCCGCTCGGCGGTGCGATTGCCGGCGCGCTGGTGCCTTACTTGATTGTGCATTTCGGCTGGCGGGCGGCGGCGCTGACCGCGAGCGGCCTGTGCGTATTGACGGCGCTCGCCGTGCAGCCGACGCGCGAGTATTACGACGCGGGTCGCACATCATCAGCGCAGGCAGGGCGCGTTTCGCATGTGGCGATGTTGCGGCTGGTATTTTCGGCCCCCGCTCTGCGCAATCTCGCGCTCGTGTCTTTCGTCTATGCGGCGGTGCAGATGTGCTTTACGAGCTATCTCGCCGTGTTTTTGACCGAACGCGCCGGCTTGACGCTCGTCACGGCCGGCGCAGTGTTTTCTGCGGCCATGATCGCCGGCATTGTCGGCCGCGTGGTGTGGGGCGCGGTGGCGGATTACGTGGGCGATGCGCGAAAAGTATTGGGTTGGCTTGGCGTATTGATGGCGGCATGTGCTTTCGTGATGGCGCAGGTGTCGGCGCAATGGCCGTACGTTGGCGTGATCGTGCTTGCCGTAGTGTTTGGCGCGAGCGCAATTGGCTGGAACGGCGTGTTTGTTGCTGAAGTCGCGCGCATCGCACCCAATGGCGACATCGCGCAGGCGACTGGCGCTACGCTTGGCATGACGTATTTTGGCGTCGTGGTTGGCCCGTTCATCTACTGGCTGATCGTGACGCTGACCGCGAGTTACGCGATCGCCTTCGCGGTCTTCGGCGCGTGCGCGCTCGTGGCGGGGTTGGCCTGCTTTTATGCCAGGGACAGGCAATGACCGTAACGCTCACGCATGTCGTCTTCAAAGTCAGCGGTGAACCGATGCAACTCGCGGCGTTCGATGCCCGGCTTAAATTATTGTTTGCGGAATATGCGATCGGCGACGAAGTGGAAGAGCAGCACGCGCCGACCGCATTGCATTACGACCTCAAGGTGGCGGGCGGTATTCCGTTTCCGCCGTTCGCGCTGGCGTCAGCCGATTTCCCTGAACTTGTAATCGCTGCGGAATGGATCGACCTCGCAAGCGGCGTGCGCGGCACGGCCACGATTACCCGTGGCGCTCTCACCGGGCAGAACGTCGAAAACGTCGCTGCTGCCGGCGCCGGATACACGGTGGCGATTCGCGTCGATCCGAATGGTTATCTCGCGCTGGCCATGGCGGTTATCCGCACCGGCCGCGACGAGTGCCGCGGTTATGTGCTGACCGGCGCTGCTGATGCTCTGTTTCGCATCGCGCGCGATGCAGCTACCGGCGGCGTCGAGCTGGTGGCGACCGAAGGGACGGCCGAATGGAGCCGCGCGTGGCGCTTACCGTTAAATGGCCGGACCGAATATCGTGCGATCGAACCCGCGCAACCGATTGCCGAAACCGATTTTCGCGAACTCGAAACACTCGCGCAGGACTTTGTCGCCCAGTGGATCTGGTTTGGCAACGGCCCGCGAGAAGAAATCGCCATCGAGGCCGAGCGTTACGAACGACTCGGGTACACCGTCAGTGACGCCAATCTGCGGTCAGCCGCATTGCATCGGATCAAGGCGGGCGCAGGCAAGGGCGACGGCGGCATCGACTACAGCACGCTCGAGGCGGAGATCGAGTGGATTGAAGACGTGATTGCGCGAAACTGGCCGGCTAATCGCGAGTCAACTTAATACAGGCGGCAACTGCGGCGTCAGCGCTGCGCGCTCGGCAGTGGCTTTACCGTTTAACGCAAACCCGTGCAGCTTGCCCGCCGCGTCCTGATATAAAGATTTCACGCCTTCCGCATCGGCGGTGACGATCCACTCGCCCTTTGCGTCGGCAGCCGGCGGCGACACGATCGTAGGACAAGCCGGCGTTTTCACGAGCACCGGCATCGCCGGATAGCTGACCGCCGTCGGTTTGCCAGCGAGAGTCGCGGCCAGTGCGCGCGCCGAGTGCATGATGGGCATTACGTACGGCAACACGAGTCCGGCAACTTCGGCGCAATCGCCAAGCGCAAACACGTCCGGATCGCTGGTCGCGAGGTTGCGATCGACGACGATACCGCGATTCGTTTTGAGGCCAGCCGCTTGTGCCAGCGCGATGCGCGGACGCAGCCCGACCGCCGACAGAACGACGTCGACCTCGAAGGTTTCGCCGCTGGCGAGTGTGAGGTGCAGTTTTTCACCGGCACTGTCGATTGAGGTAACACTGGTGCCCAGATGCCACTCGACGCCAAGGGCGGCGAGTTTGCTTTGCATCATCGCGGCGCCTGCCGGTGGCAGCAAACGGGACAGCGGCTGCGGCGCAATATCGATAACGCCGACCTTGAAGCCGCCGCTGGTGAGATCGTTGGCGAATTCACAGCCGATCAGGCCGCCGCCAATGATGGCGATCCTTTCTTTGCCGGCAATGGCGGCGCGAAATTGGGTGTAATCGGTCAAATCGTTGATGGTCATTACGCGTTCGGATGCGTTACCACCGATCGTGAGTCTGATCTGGTCCGCGCCCAACGCAAGCACGAGCTTCGAATAATGAAGTGTTTCCTGATACAGATGCACCGCATGCTGCGCGGGCTCGATTGCAGTAACGTGCACATGCGCGCGCACAGCCGCATTGAGCTGGTCGCTCATCTGCTCGGCCGTGTTCATTGCGATGGCTTCCGGCGCCTTGCCCGAGCCGAGCGCGCTCGACAACATCGGCTTCGAATAGAAATGCGCGCTGTCCGCCGAAATCAGGGTAAGCGGCGATTCCTTATCGAGCTTGCGCAATTCACGCGCGACGTTGTAACCGGCGAGACCGCTGCCGACGATGACGATGGGGTTCATAGGTGACGCCTTGG
>JANXRI010000062.1 GCA_025353085.1 Betaproteobacteria bacterium | reverse complement strand
CGCGGTTGCTACTACCCACGGATCCTCCAGTGGTCCTTCACTAGTTTTGGATTCAAGTCGGATTGGAACGTAAAGACCACGCTGAACGCGCGCGAGCCAGCCGCGGCTTGCCCAAAATGCAAGTAATTGAGCAGCTCGTGATTTGGAAAGAGCCAAGGCGCTGGCAGCTTGTGATGGCGAAATTGTGCCCTGCGTATCTCTGAGGACCGCCGCGAGTTTCTCGCGAGCGCGAGAGCCAATTCCACCTCGACGTATCATAATTAGCTATATTTATATCGACGCAATTACAATTTTGCGTGAAGTATTACGCTAATAATATAGCAACGGCTTCAAAAGGCGAACTACTTTTTCGTCTAAATATGACTTGCCGGTTAGCAGGTCGTCAGGGCGATCAGGCTTTAGCGAAAGCATTGTCGATGTGTTGCTCGCGAATTAGTTTCGCCACTTCAAGGTTGCGCGGATCCAATGTCGCAATAAGGTCCGCGTATGCCAATATGGGCGGAACGACATCTGGATAAGCAACTGTCGGCGGCAAGTACCAGAAGGCATCAAGAACTTCGATATCACCTTCCGGATCGGCGCGCAGGCGATTTGCAGCCACAAGTCTGGCGAGTGCTCGTGTTGGCTCCGCTTTATTTTGATCGGGCTCGATATAGATAGTGCACGTCGCCGGCTTTAGATAATTGGTCAGTCGGTGTGCTGCAATTTCCCCGCCCCAGTACGCATGCAGGCCCGCAAGATCAGCCTGTTTCCACCAGTCAGGATTCGCTGCACGGAATCGGCGTGCGTTAAGTTTCGGTCTCAACTTGATCGGATAGTTGGTGACCCACTCTTCGAATAGACGCATCGGCTCGAGGAAACGACGATTGCGTTTTTTCTGCCGGCCAGCGATGTAGCCGCGTTTTTCTAGATCATCAAACACCCGTCCGATTGCGCCAAGTGCAACGTTTGCCGCTTCGACAATTTCACGGTAAGGGGCGTTAAGAAGTTCGGGGTTACACATGAGAGCAAAGACGATGCGAAGTGCTGTCGCCGTTCCTCCGCCTTTTGGCCCCATTGCTGTTGTTACCAGGCCCTCAGGTTTCTCGCCGGTGATATATACATGCAATCCGGTTTCATGAAGGTACGCGTTTCCGGCAATGTCCAAAAAAGCGAGCTCCAGTTTGCGGCACTCTTTGGCGATAGCGGCGGTTATATAGGGCGCAAACAATATTCCGCGCTTATCTATCTGGGCGAATTGAGCCCTCACTTGACCAAGGATTGCCAACCGGTCGACACGCGTTTTTGCTTCCACCGCGTAGCGATGCTTTTTCCCTTCGACCTGGATGTCAATCAAAGCGTCGGGTCGATAGCCTTTTCCCACTTTGGGTTCGAGCGTGGCGACGCGACCCTTGACCCCCGTCGTTCTTTCCAAGGCGTCAAGCGCTCGGCCGAGTTCGTCCAGGAGGTGGCGCTCGTCATTTATCAGTGTGGTAGTAGCCATAAGCGATCTCTGTGGTAGTAGCCCTAAGCGATCTCAGCGGATTGTTCATTTTATCACCATGTTCACGTAACGTGAACAACGATCACCAGTGAACAGACGTTGCCATGTTGTTCAAAATTAAATACAGTTCACGTAACGTGAACTGACATGAAAGATGAACAATATTTAAAATATCCTTTATTAATCAGTCTAAATTAAAGAAATAACAGAATCAGATCACTTTAACTAGGAAGCACCAAAGGCTGATAGCGGTCAGGCTGATGAACTGTAAAGTTAACGGCATCACTTGGCTGGCGTCCCTAGGGACTCTATTTGAATAGTCCACATAACAGAAACCCCCGGTATATTCCCCCCTTCATCGCATATAAAACGCTGAACACAAACCCCTCCCACTCCTGCGCTAACATGGCGGCTCTTTAATGAGGAGCAACCGTGGATCTGGAACTGAAAGGCAAGGTTGCCATCGTCGGCGGCGCAAGCAAAGGCCTCGGCCGGGCGTGCGCGGAAGTGCTTGCCGCGGAAGGCGCCAAGGTCGTCATGTGCAGCCGCACCGCCGCCGATCTCGAGCGCGCGGCGCAGGAAATCCGCGCTAAAAGCGGCGCCGACATTTTGGTGTATGCGGGCGACCTTGAGCAGCACGCGACGATCCAAGCGCTGGTTGCAGCAGCGGTCGCGCATTTCGGTCGACTCGATATTCTGGTGAATAATTCCGGCGGTCCGCCGCTTGCCAAGGCGCTGAGCGCGACTGAAGAGCAATGGGCGACTGCCGTGCAGCGGTCACTGTTGTACTTTGCGCGCATGTCGCGCGAAGCAATTCTCCATTTAAAACACCAGCCCGGCGGGCGCATCATCAACATTCTGGCGAGCACCGTCTATCAGCCGATCGCCAACCTCGCGCTGTCGGGCGCCACGCGGATGGGCGTGGTCGCGTTCGCAAAAAGCCTTGCCGACGAAGTCGGCCGCGACGGCATCCTCGTCAACAACGTGTGTCCGGGCTCGCTCTTGAGCGAACGCATGCTCGGCAACGTGACCGCGCGCGCAAAAGAACTTGGTATCACGCTCGAAGCAGCACTCGCGCAGCGCGCGGACGAAACTGCGCTTGGCCGCATAGGCGATCCGATCGAACTTGCGAATCTGGTTGCTTTCCTTGCGTCGGGCAAGGCGAGCTACATCACGGGCACCACGATTCGTGTCGACGGCGGACTCGTGCGCTCGGTCATGTAAGAAGTCGCGATGCGAAAACAACTAATTCCGCTCGGTGCATTTGCATGGGTGCTGATTCTCGCTCACTTGGACAGTGCGCTTGCAGAGCCTCAGAAATATCCGGCCAAACCGATTCGCATCATCGTGCCCTATGCGCCCGGCGGCGGCGCCGATATCGTAGCGCGCATGATCGCGCAGAAAATGGCAGAGACTTTTCGCCAGTCCGTCGTGATCGACAATCGCGCCGGCGCCGGCGGCGCGATTGGCTCTGAAATGGCGGTGCGCGCGCTGCCCGACGGTTACACGCTCGCGTTCGTATCGGGCTCCTATACGACCGGCGTGGCGCTCATCAAGCCGCCTTACGATCCGGTCAACGACGTCACGCCGATCATACTGGCCGGCGAAGCGAGCTCCCTCGCAGTGGTTCATCCCGCCGTGCCGATCAAAAGCGTACGCGAGCTCATCGATTACGCGAAAACGAATCCGGCCAAGCTCAACTACGGCAGTGGCGGCACCGGCGGCTTCTCGCATCTGATTACCGCGCTGTTCGAACTGATGGCGGACGTGCGCATGACGCATATACCTTACAAGGGTACGGGACCCGCGCTCACCGATCTGCTGGGCGGTCAGTTGCAAGTCATTTTCGGCAGCACGCCGTCGACCGCGCCGCATGCGAAATCCGGCAGGCTGCGCGCCATCGGCGTCACGTCGAAGACGCGTTCAAGTGCGATGCCCGACGTGCCGCCCATTGCCGACACGGTGCCCGGCTATTACGCGCCGCTGTTGTACGGTCTATGGGGGCCGCGCGCGTTGCCGAAAGAAGTGGTGACCCTGTGGAATACCGAAGTCGCCAAACTACTGCGCACCGCGGACATGAAGGAGCGGCTCACGAACGCCGGCATCGATGCAGCGGGGGGGCCACCGGCGGAATTTCGCGAGGTGCTCAGGAGCGACATCGAGCGCTGGCAGAAAGTTATCAAGGCGGCCGGCATCAGGTCGGCTGAATAACCGGCAGTCGAATGGACTGCTCATGTTGAACTCGCGGTCGTGTATCGCAATATTCGCGCTGTGCTTGATAGCGCCGTCGCCTCTGTTCGCGCAGAGCGGGTATCCCGCGAAACCGATTCGGATTATTTCCATATTCGCCCCAGGCGGCGGCAACGATGTGATCTGCCGCCTGGTCGCGCAAAGATTGTCCGAACGGGTGAAGCAGCAGGTTTATGTCGAGAACCGCGTCGGCGCCAACGGCATCATCGGCAGCGAAGCGACGGCGCGGTCCGCACCCGACGGTTATACGATCACACTGATTCCAAGCGGGCACGCCGTCAACGCAAGCATGTACCGCAAGCTGCCGTTCGATTCGGTCAAGGATTTCACCCCCATCACGCTCGCCGGCACGAGCCCGCTCGTGTTCGCGGTGCATCCGTCGCTGCCCGCGCGCAATGTCAAAGAACTGATCGCGCTCGCCAAGGCCAAGCCGGGGCAGCTCACCTATGTGACGTCGGGCATCGGCGCCTCAGGACATCTCGCTGCCGCGCTGTTTGAAACCATGACCGGCACGACAATGTCGCACGTGCCTTATAAAGGCATGTCGCTCGCGGTGGCCGATTTGATGGGTGGACAAGTGTCGATGACGTTCGGGACCAGTCTGTCGGTCGTTCCGCACGTGCGCTCGGGCAGATTGCGCGCCCTTGCGACCACCGGCGCACAACGCTCGCCCGCATTGCCTGAGCTTCCCACCGTTGCTGAAGCGGGCGTCGCGGGTTACGAAGCGAGC
>JANXRI010000014.1 GCA_025353085.1 Betaproteobacteria bacterium | reverse complement strand
AGAGCCGACATCGAACTCAAGCGCCAAGCGCTCTCGCAGGTGTTCCCGGACGCGCTCGCGCCTCCTCGTGGAGGCCGGCTGCTGATCGACGGCTCTGATCTTGTCGGATGGTTGCGCCGGATCTAGCAAAAATATGTGGAGATCTCCCGGGCCCTCACCTGGGAGAACGAGGCCCCGAAAGGCCTCTACTCCACATATTAGATAAGTCCACGTTCCGCAAAAAATGGTGAGCTCAACATTGTTTGCGGAGCGGGGGCTGATTTAGGGAGAAGCAATCCGGGCTATCGCTGCGCTCGGACGTTCGAGGCATCGTGCTTGTAAACGCTAAATAGTAATAGCTAGATTTATGCCTGCGCAATTTCGTCCTCTTATAGCGCAATTTATAGACCAACTCAAAAGTCCACACGATCAGGTCTTACACTCAACATGATTCTAGATGCTCGAATCTCAGGCATGCGATTTGTTCTCGCTTGCCGATTGCACGCATAACATGCGGTCTTGCTATTGTCTAAGCTCTTGATTCGGCATGGACTCAAGCCCACGTTTGGCTTTGGCAAAACCCCAAAATAGTGTAGAATCGCGCCTCTTCCGAATTCTTGGAGTTGCACCATGGCACGTGTATGTGACATCACAGGCAAAAAGCCGCAGATTGGAAACCACGTTTCGCACGCGAACAATAAAACGCGCCGCCGTTTCCTGCCGAATTTGCAAAACCGCCGCTTTTGGGTCGAGAGTGAAAACCGCTGGGTTCGCATGCGCGTTTCGCAGCACGGGCTGCGCACGATCGACAAAAAGGGCATCGACGTTGTGATCGCTGAAATGCGCGCGCGCGGCGTGGCGATTTAACGGAGAACTGATATGCGTGAAAAAATAAAGCTCGAATCGACGGCCGGCACCGGCCATTTCTACACCACCAACAAAAACAAGCGCACGACGCCGGACAAGCTCGAGATCAAGAAATTCGATCCGGTTGCCCGCAAGCACGTAATTTATAAAGAAACGAAGATCAAGTGACCGCGGCACAGCGGTTGTCCTGACGCAAGTAGCGATCCAAACAACAAATAAAAAAGCCCGCTGACGCGGGCTTTTTTATTTGTGCCGAGAACTGTGTTTAAGCGTGCGCCAACTGATAACGGCGCAGGCGCAGCGAGAAGTCGCGCAGCGCGATGATGCCGCTCGCTTCGGCGCGGTGGCACCAGTCTTCGAGCTGGCGGACAAGCTGCTCTTTGTTGGCCGTCGAGCGCTGCCACAGCGTGGTCAGTTCCTGGCGCATCGAATAGACCGTGTGCAGAGTCTTGCTGTTGCTCAGCACTTCCTTCATGCGTTCGAGCTCGACAGCTGACAGTTTCTTCTCGTCGCTATGCAGCCAGCGCTTGACCATCGAGCGGTCGACGCGCACGGCGCGGGCTTTCAGATGCGCGATCTCTTCAGCACACGTTTGCTTGACCGAACGCGCGTAGCGGGTGAGCACGTCGTAGCGGCTCATGATCACTGCATGCAAGGTGTCCTGATCGCATTGCGTTTTGTCGTCGGCCAGCAATACCTTCGGCGCAATCTTCTTCACATGCGCAAGGCCAAGAATTTCCATCGTGCGGATATACATCCAGCCGATATCGAATTCCCACCATTTGTTCGATAGTTGCGCCGATGACGGATAAGCATGGTGATTGTTGTGCAACTCTTCGCCGCCGATCAGGATGCCCCAGGGCACAATGTTGCGGCTCGCATCTTCGGCCTGGAAGTTGCGATAGCCCCAATAGTGGCCGACGCCATTGATGATGCCTGCCGCAAAGAACGGAATCCACATCATCTGCACGGCCCAGATCGTAAGCCCGATAAAGCCGAACAATGCCAGATCGATAATCATCATCGACGCAATGCCGGCGACCGAATGCGTCGAGTATATGTTGCGCTCCATCCAATCGTCAGGCGTGCCCTGGCCGAATTTTTCGAGGGTCTCGGCGTTCTTCGATTCTTTCTTGTAAAGGTCCGCGCCTTGCCACATCACTTTTTCGATCCCGAGCACGACCGGGCTGTGCGGATCATCGGCGGTTTCGCAGCGCGCGTGGTGCTTGCGATGGATGGCCGTCCACTGTTTCGTTTCCATGCCGGTCGTCAACCACAGCCAGCAACGGAAGAAATGGCTAACGACCGGATGCAGGTCGACCGCGCGATGCGCCGAGTGCCGATGCAGGTAGATCGTCACCGCTGCAATCGTGATGTGCGTAAAACCCAGGGCGACCACCACATACCCCCACCAGGGAAGAACGAAGATGCCTGAAAACATAGAGTTATTTAACATTCATTTTGATTGGAATGGCGCGAGTTTACTTGAAATAACAAGCGCTGGGAAAGGACTATTTTGGCGCCTCAAATTGAACTTTATACGGCAAACGACATTACGGCACAGACGCATGTTTCATATGCCTTATTTCGCGTTTTCCGGCGGCGGATTGCCGAGCATGCGCACTTCGCGTTGCGGGTACGGAATCACGATCCCGTTAGCTTTGAATTCCTGCCAGATGCCGTAGTAGATGTCGGAGCGCAAATTGATCTTGCCATGCTCGGGGTCTTCGACCCAGCCGACGAGCTCGAGGTCTATCCCGCTTTCGGCAAAGGACTTGATGAGTACGGCAGGCGCCGGCTCGGATAACACGCGCGGATGGCGCATGGCAATTTCATTTAATAGCCGCATCGCCAGGTCGAGATCGCAGTCGTAACTGACTTGCACCGGCATCGCCACGGCAACTTTGCGGTCGGTATACGACTGATTAATCACGGCAGACGTGATTACCGTCTCGTTTGGAATTATCGCCTCGGTGCCATCAAGCGCGCGCACCACGACATAGCGCGCCGTCATTTTAGTAAGCTTGCCGGTATGCTTTTCAATCGTGACAAGATCGCCGATCGTAACCGAGCGGTCGAGCAGGATGATGAAGCCGCTGATGTAATTGCTGGCGACTTTCTGGAGCCCGAATCCGAGGCCGACGCCGAGTGCCCCGCTAAATACCGACAATGCGGTGAGGTCGATGCCAACGATCGGTAACACGATGAGCACTGCGGCGAGCACGAGCAACGCGCGCACGAGCTTGGTCACCATTACGCGTAACGTCATGTCCATGCCCTGGGCGGACATCACGCGGTCTTCGAGCAGGCGGCCTAACCACAACGCGAGCAGCAGCGCGAAGGCCACCCAGATGACGGCCTCGGCGATCAATAAGAGCGAGATGCGGCGGCCGCCAAATTTAAAACCGACGCTGTCAAAGAACTCGAGTATGTCCGGGGCAAGTCCCAGCACGTAGATCGCGAAACAGAGCCACACCAGCCAGACGATGGTGCGTTCGAACGACGCCAGCAGGTTGCCGCGCGCGAACACGAGCCGCTGCAGATGGACGACAAAACTGATAATCGCCATTGCGGTCAGCAATGGAATGGCAAGATTGAGCAGGCTCACGTTTGCCTGAAAGCGCCCGAGTACCCAGCGACCGGCAAGCACCAATACAAGCGCGGAGACCGGCAGGACCAGCCGGCGCAGACTGCCGAGCCCGAAATCGGGATTGCTGCCGCCGACTGCGCGCAGACGCGGCCGCACCAGATAAGAAAACCAGCCTGCCAACGACAGGCTTATGACTATGGTGCCGACCTGCCACAGGAAGCGTTCGTCCTGCAGGTCGCCCCATAACGAGCGGAGCAGCGGCGCGAAGGAGTCCGTCACGTATCAGGAGGAGGAGTTCATGCTGAAAATAATTCTAGCACGGCGTCATGTCGAAACTCATCTCGACAACTGGTGGGAATGCAGTTGATGGCGGCGCCAGTTGTTGAAGTATGCATCACACAATAGCGGATTGCCACGCAGCACGAGCGCGTTCTCGGCATTGCGGTGCTGCGCCGCGTAAGTGAAATTAAAACTGCCGGTGACGACCGCACAATCCGCTTGGCCCGAATCGAGAATGATGACCTTGTTGTGTGCCGCGGAGTGGTGCGCATCGAAGAGCAGCGGAACGCCGGCGCGCGCGAGATCGCGGCTCACCGCTGGATTGGCGCGCGCTTGCTCCTGATCGACGATGACCGCAACTTCGAGGCCGCGCCTTTTCGCATGAATCAACGCATCCGTAATACGGCGGTGTGTGAGGCTGTAAGCCTGCATCAACACCTGGCTCTGCGCGGCATCGATCGCCGCGATGATCATCAAGTCCGCACGATCGTCCGCTGTAAACGCATATTGAATGGTGCCGGTTGCGGCGAACGGCGCGACGGGAAGCGCTGGTTGAAATGCACCGGCCGCAGCGGCGGCAACGCACAACAACGTGGCGATAAGCAATTGCATGGACATGCATATCACAACGGCACAGCGCCGCATGCGTTGACGGTCGTGGTGTATATCTCACGACTGGCGAACGAGCACGGCGGCGAAGAAGCCGTCGCAGCCGTGGCGATGCGGATACAGCTGTAGATATTCGCCGGTGTCGAGCGGAATTTGATATTGGGCGAAAACCTGATTTGCCGGCAGCAGGCTGAACCGGGGGTGTGCGGCGAGAAACGCAGTGACGACGTCCTGATTTTCAGCGCGCACGAAGCTGCACGTTGCGTAAACCACGCGTCCGCCGGGTTTTACGAGCGCCGCCGCCGCAGTCAGGATGCGGCTCTGTTTGGCGGTAAGTTCCGCAATGCCCGCCTCGGTCTGCCGCCACTTGAGATCGGGGTTGCGCCGTAAAGTACCGAAGCCGCTGCACGGCGCATCCACCAGCACGCGGTCGATCTTGCCCGCGAGACGCTTTACCTTGATGTCGTTTTCGTTGACGAGCAATTGGGGATGGACGTTCGACAAGCCCGAGCGCTTGAGCCGCGGCTTCATCTTGTTCAGGCGCGAGTCGCTCACGTCGAACGCATAAAGCCGGCCCTGCGACTGCATCAGCGCACCGAGCGCCAGAGTTTTGCCGCCGGCACCGGCGCAAAAGTCGACGATCATCTCGCGCCGCTTGGGTGCTACCAGATAACACAGGAGCTGGCTGCCTTCGTCCTGTATTTCGATGCGGCCGCTCGTGAAGAGCGGATTGAGGCTGAGCGCCGGATTACCGTCGATGCGAATGCCGAGCGGCGCGTACGGCGTCGCCTGCACCTTGAGATTTTCGATCGCAAGCTGCTGCATCACTTTGTCGCGCGCCGCGGTCAGCGCGTTCACACGCAGGTCGAGCGGCGCAGGTTGTTGCAACGCGCGGCCGAGCGCCAGAATCTCGTCGTCCGGCATGTCGCGCGCAAGAATCGCCGTCAACCATTGCGGCAGTTCGGCTTTGACATGCAGTGGCGCGTCGACTTCGGGGCGCGCCTTCAAGTCGGCCGCCCACACCGCGTTGTCGCTGCCCATCAGCGGTTCGAGTTGCCGCAGACTCATGCCCTGCACGCGATTGAGATACGCGAGCAGCAGGCGCCGCGGCGTATCGGCGCCGGTGTGATATTCGATGCCGATGCGCCGCCGCAAAACGCCGAACACCGTTTCGGCGATGAATTGCCGGTCGTGCTTGCCGAGATCCGGATGGCCGCGGAAAAATCGGTGAAGCTCGGCGTCCGCGGGCTGCGTCATCAGCAAAATGCGCTCGAGTGCTGCTTCTGCCGCTGCCAAGTGCTGGAATGCGGAATTGGTTTGAACCGCGATTTTTTTAGTGCGCGTCTTGCGGTTGGCGGAGTGCAATGGGGGCCTGATTTAAAATGAAGTGCGGCGCTGATCAGGCGCGAAGTTAATTCAATCTTCGCTGACGCGAATTTCGGTGACGAGCTGCTCGCCGGATGGTTCGCCTTCGTGGTTAAAGAAACGGATCCGCACGGGGAGCCAGCGATAGGCGGGCGCTAACCACAACTCGATGGTTTCCTGGCCGGCGCGCCGCACTTGCTTCACCGGCACGGCGCGCAGCGGGCCGAACGGCGTGTCAAGCATTTCTTCAATGCCGATCTCAAGTTCGTAGCGTTCGAGCTTCCAGCCATTGGTGATCGGCAGCTCGATGCGTCCCGGCGTCAACGGCGCAAGTCCGAGTTGGTACATGAAACTCACAATGTCCTGCGCATCGGCGGGCAACGCCATGATACGCGGTGGATTGCCGATCGCCGCCGAAGCGCCCGCCCAATCAAATTCGGCCGCCGCTTTCTCGCTCTTGCCTGATCGCACGCGCTCAGTCGTGAAGTGATCCGGCCTCAGGCCGGCAGGCGTGAGCTTGCCCTGGCTCTCATACGCCATGCGCTGGCGGCTGAACACGGACGCAAGCCCGGTCGTTTCGGAAATACTCGCAAGCCGGTAACGGTCGCCGCTGATTTCCCAGGTTTGAAGGGTGCGACCGACGTTGAAGCGATCGTTGCCGAGATACAGCGCATAAGCAATCTCGCCTTTATGCGGCAGCCGGCGTGCCAGCGGTTTTGCTGGCACGGCTGCCGGCGCAGGCAGCGGTTCGGCCACTGGTTTACTTTCAGCGACGGCCGGCGGTGGCGGCGCTATTGCAACCGGTGCGTAATCGATGGCCACCGGCGGCGCTTGCGGTGGTGAGGATGTGATGACTGGCGGCAGCGCCGGCAAGGGTGCCCGCGCAATTTGTTCGGCCGCTGGTTTGTGCCGCGATGCCGGCTGGGCGGGCGGTGGTGCCACGCGTGGCAACACGGGCGGCAAAGCTGGCGCGGGCTGCAGCCGCGCTTCGAGCATGGGCGGCGGCGCGTCGAAGTGCGGCATCTCGATCGGCACGCCGTACATCAACCACAGGTGCGTGAGCACCGACAGCGCAACGAAGTAGCCAAGCTTGCGCATGACTGTATCGTCGATCATCTACGGTGTTTCATGCGGTCACGGGCTCTTGATGTCGAGCCGCGTGATGACCTGCTCGTATTTGGAGCCGTCGTTTTCGAGAATCAACAGCTTGACCGGAAAGAGATGGCGATCCGCGGCGAGCCATACCTCGGTGCCGTTTTCGCCGGGATCGCGATGCTTGACGAGATGCAGCGTTTTTAGTTTGCCGAGAGGCGTATCGAGCGTACCAGTGCCAACAAGCTCGTAGCGGTAATTCTCGATTTTCTTGCCGTTGGTCATCGGAAACTCAAGCGAGCGGATTTTTTCGGGCGTGAGAAACATGAACTGGTACATCACGCTCAGCCGATCCTGCATATTGGGCACCAATGGCAATGTTTCATTGCGACCATCGTAATTCAAGTGCAGTTGCCGCGCACCCCAGTCGAATATGGCGCCGACATTTTTGCTCGCATCGTCGAGACGGCCATAGTCGAGTTTTTCCGGCTGCAGCCCCGCCGGTGTAATCGTGCCGCTGCTTTTGACTTTGATCTTGGTGCGCACGAACATCGCGAGCACGCCGGCCGGATTGCTGTCGCTTTCGATCCGGTACTGCTCGCCGTTTTTTTCGTATGTTTCTTCGACGGTCGCAATGTTCAAGCCGTCTTTGTATACCGCGTAGTCCGCCTTGACTGAAACCGGTGGCGACGCACCAATTGCAAAGCTGGCCGCCGCCCACATAACCAGTGCAAGTAAACCGCGTGGCATCATGAGTCCCGCGCCGGCGAAACGAGTGCGCCGGTTGCAGCTTGCGCCGCCTTGAGCGTCACGCTGCCTTGCGGCGTGATGCCGAGCCGGTCCTCGCAGAACCAGCGCACGGCCTGCGGGTAAACACGATGCTCTTCGGCGAGCACGCGCGCAGCCAGCGATTGTTCGCTGTCGCCTTCCACTACCGGCACGGCGGCCTGGATCACGATTGGCCCGTGGTCGAGTTCGGGCGTCACGAAGTGCACGGTGCAGCCGTGTACCTTGACGCCAGCTTCTAGCGCGCGGCGGTGCGTATGCAAACCGGTGAACGCGGGCAGCAGCGACGGGTGGATATTAATGAGCCGGCCGCGATAACGGTTGACGAACGGCGTGCTCAATATGCGCATGAAGCCGGCAAGCACGACGAGATCAGGCTTGAATGCGTCGATTTCAGCGCTCAGCGCTTCGTCAAACGCGGTGCGCTCGCGATGCGGCCGATGATCGACGACGCGCGTTGGAATGCCATGTTGTTGCGCAGTTGCCAGTCCGCCCGCCTGCGGGTCATTGCTGATCACCGCCGCGACTTTCAGGGGCGGCCGCGCTTCGAGAATCGCGTTCATATTGCTGCCGCGTCCCGAAATCAGGATGACGATTTTTTTCATGTGACGATGGTTTGCGCCTCGTTTTGCGCGCGCGTATCGATGCTGCCGATGCGCCAGACCGTTTCGCCGGCGGCCTCGAGTAATTCGGCTGCTGCTTTCGCGTGCTGCTCGGCGACGACAACCACCATTCCGATGCCGCAGTTGAACACGCGCAGCATTTCGTCATCCGCCACATTGCCTTCACGCTGCAGCCATGCGAACAACGGCGAGCGCGGCCAGCTTGCGCGCGTAAGCCGCGCGGTCAGATGCTCGGGCAGAATGCGCGGCACGTTGTCGACGATACCGCCGCCCGTGATGTGCGCGAGGCCCTTGACCGGTAGGCCCGCTATCAACTGCAGCATCGATTTAACGTAGATTCGCGTCGGCGCCAGGATCAAGTCGCTGAGCGGCCGGCCGTCGAGCAGTGCGGACAGGTCGGTTTTATTCTTCGCGATGATGCGGCGTATCAGCGAATACCCATTGGAGTGCGCACCGCTTGACGCGAGGCCGAGCACCGCATCGCCCGCGGCAATGCTTTTACCGTCGATGATTTTGCTTTTTTCAACTACCCCGACCGCGAAGCCGGCGAGGTCGTACTCTCCCGGCGGATACATGCCCGGCATCTCCGCCGTTTCTCCGCCGATCAACGCGCAACCGGCCTGCGCGCAGCCAGCGGCAATTCCTTTTACAACCTCGGTGGCCGTCGCGACGTCGAGCTTGCCGCACGCAAAGTAGTCGAGGAAGAACAGCGGTTCGGCGCCTTGTACCAGAATATCGTTGGCGCTCATCGCGACCAGGTCGATGCCGATCGTCGCATGACGATTGAGCTCAAATGCAACTTTGAGCTTGGTGCCGACGCCGTCGGTGCCCGACACGAGCACCGGTTCGCGATATTTCGACGGTATGCCGCACAGCGCGCCGAAGCCGCCGATGCCCGCGAGCACTTCGGGGCGCAGCGTTTTCTTTGCATACGGTTTGATGTTCTCGACGAGTTGATCGCCCGCGTCGATGTCGACGCCCGCATCGCGATACGTCAAAGATTTGGAATCGTCGAATGTGCTCAAGGTGCGCTTTCGCGGTCGTAAACAGCGGATGGGTCGGGTAAGATAGCGTCTCCCGTATGTGTAAAGCGCCTAGCCAAATTAACCACCCGTGCGTTGCAGCCGGAGCGCCACAACTTCGTCGCCAACCACTCGCTTGAAATGACCAGGCGGCATGCGCTGCGTAACGTTGCAGCCAAAAACGTTTCGCGTTTCGAGCCGAATTTATGACAGCGGATCTGGCGGTTCGGTTTCATCCTCAGGCGCTCTTGGTGCTCGAATTGCGTCCCGAATTTTACCCGAAATGACTGCATACCGCTCCTTTGCAATGCGCCGCGAATGAAGCAACTCGCGCTCGACATTGCGCAGCCGCCGGCGCCGACTCTCGACAATTTCATACCTGGCCGAAATGCTGAACTGCTGGGCGCGTTATATGCGACCGCGAATGGGGCAAGCAGTGAACAATTCATCTATCTGTGGGGCGCGCCCGGCAGCGGACGAAGTCACTTGCTGCGCGCGGTTGCGGATGCGGCGATTGCCCATGGCAGGCCGTCGAAAATTTTTAATTCGAGTGAGCGCGCATTCGAGGCGCCTGATGATGCGCTATGCGCGGTCGACGACGTGCATGCGCTGGATCCGCTCGCGCAGATTGCGCTATTCAATTTGCACAATCGCATCAAGGCCGGTCACGGCATTCTTGTCGCGAGCGGCAACGCAGCGCCGGCCCAGCTAGGATTGCGCGCCGACTTGATGACGCGGCTGGCGGCGGGACTCGTCTACCAGGTGCATCGGCTAAACGAGGAAGAAAAAGTCGCCGCGCTGCAGCGTCATGCGCGGGCGCGCGGTTTCAAGTTAACGTCAGAGGTTATCGCCTATCTGCTGCGCCACGTGCAGCGCGATCTGCCGTCGCTGCTTGGATTGCTGGACGCGCTCGATCGCTATTCGCTTGCTAACCGGCGCGCGATTACGCTGCCGCTGCTGCGCGAACTCTTAAACTCATAACCGGCATCGCTTGATGAACCTCACGCTGTTCGATCTCGACAACACGCTGCTTTCGGGCGACAGCGATTTTGAGTGGGCGCAATTCCTGATCGAACAGGGAGTGCTCGACCGCGAAGTCTATGAAGCGCGCAACAACGAGTTTTACACGCAATATAAAAATGGCAGGCTCGACATCCACGAGTTCCTCGATTTTCAGTTGAAACCGCTGTCGCGCCATCCGCGCCGGGTGCTTGACGAATGGCATGTGGAATTCATGCGCAGGAAAATACTGCCAATCATGCGCCAGCCGGCGCGCGACCTGATCGAACGCCATCGCGGCGACTTGTGCGCAATCATCACCGCGACCAACAGCTTCGTAACCGCGCCGATTGCGCGCGCGTTTGGCGTCGAACATTTGATAGCGACCAAGCCCGCGCATGTCGGCGGCGAATTTACGGGAGACGTCATCGGTACGCCGTGCTTCCGGAAAGGCAAAATTACGTGTCTCGAGCAATGGCTGGACGCTCGCGGGCAAACGTTGAGGTCGTTTGCGCAAAGCTCTTTTTACAGCGATTCATTCAACGATCTGCCGCTGCTCGAGCGGGTGACCCATCCGGTGGCGGTGGATCCCGATGAAACGTTGCGTGCATATGCATTGCGCCATGGCTGGACCATTCTGAGCCTTGCCTGACATGTCGCGCGCGCCGCTGATCGTAGTACTGGCGCTGATCGCGTTGGGCAGCGTGTTCGTCGCATTGTTGTGCGGCAGCCTGTCACTAACGACGTCGCAAGTAATTGAAGCAATCGTGAAACCTGTGCCCGGCGTCGTTGACGACGTGGTCTGGAAGCTGCGGTTGCCGCGCGTGCTGGCCGCTTTCGCGTGCGGGGGATTGCTCGCGACTTCCGGCGTGCTGTTGCAAGTGTTATTGCGCAACCCGCTCGCCGACCCGTACATACTCGGTATTTCGGGCGGCACGGCGCTTGGCGCGTTGGGTGCAGTCCTGCTCGGCGCGGGAGTAGTCGGCGGCAATCTGGCCGCACTGGCCGGCGCGCTGTCAGCAATCGCGATCGTGTTCGCATTGTCGTTCCGCGCGGGCGACTGGAATTTGCACCGGCTGTTATTGACCGGCGTTGTATTGTCGGCGGGCTTCACCGCGCTCATCAGCTTGCTGTTGACGCTCGCGCCGCAAGCGCAAATACGCGGGATGCTGTTCTGGCTGATGGGAGATTTATCGCACGCCCATTCGAGTGGCGCGGCGTGGCTCGTGCTGGTACTGGTGGTGTCGATATTCACAGTGTGCTCAGGCAGTCTTAACGCACTTTCGCTGGGTGCGTTGAAAGCGCGCGCGCTCGGCGTGGCAGTCGGCGGCTTGCAATCGGCGTTGTACTTCGGCGCCGCGCTCGCGACGGTCGCGGCGGTGCTGCTCGGCGGCAGCATCGGTTTCGTCGGCATCATGGTGCCGCACGCGTTGAGACTCGCGGGTGTGAACGATCATCGCTGGCTGTTGCCCGCATCAGCCCTGGTCGGTGGAAGTTTTGTCACACTGGCGGATACGTTCGCGCGCACGGTATGGGCGCCGCAGCAGTTGCCGGTAGGCGTGTTCACTGCATTATTGGGCGTGCCGGTACTGTTGTTTCTGTTGTCACGGCGGCCATGAAATTGCGCGCGGAAAAACTGACGCTTGAAATAGGCAAGCGCGTGTTGTGCCGCGACCTGGCGCTCGAAATGGCACCCGGCGAATTGTGGGGCGTATTAGGTTGCAACGGCAGCGGCAAGACCACGCTCCTGCACAGCCTGGCAGGACTCACTGCGCCCGCTGCCGGCAGGATAACCATCGATGAGCGTCCGCTCGCGGGCATTGCGCGGCGCGAGCTCGGACGCAAGCTGGGTATCCTCTTGCAGCGCGAGGATCAGGAATTCTGGGGCAGCGTTCGCGAATACGTCATGCTTGGCCGCTATCCGCATGCGCGATCTCTGTTCGGCTGGCAGGCAGACGACGAGGCGGCGGTTGAGCAGGCGGTCGCGGCGTTCGACCTGACCGCACTCGCAACGCAAGCGTACGTAACGCTGTCGGGCGGCGAGCGGCAGCGCGCGCGGCTCGCGCAACTGTGGGCGCAGAACCCGCCGCTCATGTTGCTCGATGAACCTTTGCAGCATCTCGACCTGCGCCATCAATTGCAAACACTGGAGCTGCTGCGCGCGGCGACGCGCGCAAGCGGGGCCGCCGCCGCGCTCGTGTTGCACGATCTCGCATTCGCCGCCCGCTGCGACCGCATTCTGATGCTCTATGGCGACGGCCGGCATGCGGCCGGCACCGCGGGCGAACTTTTACAAGCCGGGCGGCTGGCGGAACTCTATGGTTGTCGCATCCGCTCGTTCGGCGAAGGTGCGGATACGCATTTCATCCCCGTTATATAATTAACGGTGCACAAATTCGAGTGGACGCACAACCGGTGCGCCGCTCAATTTGTTTGTCGACGGTGTGATCTGAGGGCGTATTATTGCCGCGCCGCTGAATTTGATTCACTAACAGGCCAGCGATTTAATGATCCGGCGTTTTCTCGGCAAGGTATTTTCCGGCAAGCTGTTCAAGTCCGGCCAGCCCAAAATCATCCCGTTCAAGACGCATCGAATCGCGAGCGATCACGTGAGCCGCTGCGCATTGAAGACCTGCGAAACCCTTCAGCAGCAAGGTCATCCCGCTTATGTGGTCGGCGGCGCAGTGCGGGATTTACTGCTCGGCGGCATCCCCAAAGATTACGACGTCGCCACCGGTGCAACGCCGGAACAAGTGCGCGCTATTTTTCGCCGTTCGCGCATCATCGGCCGGCGCTTCCGGCTCGTGCACGTGATGTGCGGCGCCGAAACCATCGAAGTGTCGACTTTTCGCGGCACGGCCGATGCGGAGGCGGTCGAGGGCGGCGACCATTCGACCGACGAGCATGGCCGCATCCTGCGTGACAATGTCTTCGGTAGCATGGAAGAAGACGCGCGCCGGCGAGACTTTACCGTCAACGCGATGTTTTACGATCCGGTGCGCGGCGAAGTCATCGATTATCACGGCGGTGTCGCCGACATCAAGGCGAAGAAATTGCGCATGATCGGCGATCCGGCGCAGCGCTATCGTGAAGACCCGATCCGCATGTTGCGCGCGGTGCGGCTGGCTGCCGCGCGTGGACTCGAAATCGAAACCCGCACCCGCAAGCCGATCAAGGAACTTGCCGGCCTTCTGCTCAACGTGCCCAAAGCGCGGCTCTTTGACGAGATGATGAAGCTGTTGCTGTCCGGCCACGTCGCGGAAGGCGTGCGGCGCCTGCGCAAGGAAGGTTTGCATCACGGCGTGCTGCCGTTGCTCGATGTGATTTTCGAGCAGCCGCTCGGCGAGCGCTTCGTGATGCTTGCGCTCGAAAATACCGACCAACGCATCAACGAAGGCAAAACGGTATCGCCGGGTTTTCTGTTTGCATCTTTGTTGTGGCATGAAGTGCTTGCCGCGTGGAAAGCCGCCGAAGCGCGCGGCGTGCATATGATGCCCGCGCTGTTTCAGGCGATGGACCAGGTGCTGCAGGTGCAGGCCGAGAAGCTCGCGATTCCGCGCCGCTATGGCGCCGACATGAAAGACATCTGGGCGTTGCAAGCGCGCTTTACGAATCGCGCAGGGCGCCGTCCATGGCAATTGCTCGTGCATCCGCGGTTTCGCGCCGGATTCGATTTTCTGCAACTGCGCTGCGCGAGCCGCGAAATCGATTCTGAACTCGGCGCCTGGTGGGAAAAGTTTCAGGATACCGACGAGGCCACGCGCGCGGAGATGCTGGTCAAAGACAGCCCTGCGGCCAGCAAAAAGCGCCGCCGTCCGCGGCGCAAGAAAAAGCCCGCGGCTGCGGCGGCCGGAACCAGCGGCGCATGACGCAGGTTGCCGCTTATATCGGGCTCGGCGCCAACTTGAACGACCCCGTTGCCCAGGTAAAAGCGGGCATCAATGCGCTTGCCGCGCTGCCGCGCACGCAACTTGTCGCGCAATCGTCGCTGTATCGCACAGCGCCGGTGGGTTATACCGATCAACCCGATTTCATCAACGCGGTCGCCGCGATCGATACTGCGTTATCCCCGCGCGAATTGCTCGACGCACTGCTGGCGACTGAACTCGATCACGGCCGCGTGCGCGACTTTACGAACGCGCCGCGCACGCTCGATCTCGACGTGTTGGTGTATGGAAATGCCGAAGTTCATGAAGCCGGCTTGACGATCCCGCATCCGCGCATGCACGAGCGTGCGTTCGTGTTGGCGCCGCTTGCCGAGATTGCGCCGCAGTGCGTGATACCGGGGCGTGGCAGCGTCAGTGAATTATTAGCCGGCATCGGTATGGGCGGCGTGACGCGACTCGTGGCGCCGGACATTGGATAACGCTGCGGTATCCGGTCAAAAGTCTATGACGCCGTTGCCGGAAAAATATCGCTACATCGTGGTTGAAGGGCCGATCGGCGCCGGCAAGACAAGCCTGGCTCGTTTGCTCGCCGAAAAAAGCGGCAGCACCGCTCTACTCGAAGATCCCGCCGCGAATCCTTTTCTGCCCGGCTTCTATGAAGACCCGGCGCGTTACGCGCTGCCGGTCCAGTTATTTTTTCTGTTTCAGCGCATTCATCAGGTGCGCGACTTATCGCAGTCCGATCTCTTCAAGCGCGCGACCGTCGCCGATTTCATGCTCGACAAGGATCCGCTGTTCGCGCGACTTACGTTGAACGACGACGAGCTGCGCCTGTATCAGCAGATTTACGCGCAGGTAAAGACGCCGACGGCGACGCCCGACCTCGTTATTTACCTGCAAGCGTCGACCGAGACGCTGATCGAGCGCGTAAAGCGCCGCGCGGTCAGTTACGAGCGCGCGATTTCCGAGGGTTATCTGGTGCGCCTTGCTGAGAGCTACGCACGGTTCTTCTACCAGTATGAGGCGGCGCCGGTGTTGATCGTGAATTCCGAACATCTGAATTTTGTCGACACGCCGGCCGATTTCGATTTATTGTTGCAACGCATAGTCGCCATGCGCGGCGCGCGCGAATTTTTCAGTTTTGGGGAATGATGAAATGAGGGATTGGGCGATTAAGTGATTGAGTCGCTAAATCACTTAATCACCCATTTACTGAATCACCACAATGGGCCGCTGAAAAGGAATCAATATGAGAGTCACGCTAACGACTTTGAACAAAATGAAGCAGGACGGCGACAAGATCACGATGCTGACCTGCTATGACGCAAGTTTCGCCGCGGTCCTCGATGCCGCGGGCGTCGATACGTTGCTGATCGGCGATTCGCTCGGCATGGTTTTGCAGGGACACGATTCGACCCTGCCCGTCACGCTCACTGACGTTGCGTACCACACCGCCTGTGTCGCGCGCGGCGCCAAGCGTGCATGGATCATCGCCGACATGCCGTTCGGCAGTTTTCAGATGAGTCCCGCCGAGGCCTTTAAAAACGCCGTGCAGTTAATGGCGGCCGGCGCGCAAATGGTCAAGCTCGAGGGCGGCGAGACCATGGTCGAGACGATCCGGTTTTTGACCTCGCGCGGCGTACCGGTGTGCGGTCATCTGGGACTGACGCCGCAGTCGGTCAACACGCTCGGCGGTTATCGCATCCAGGGCAGGACGGATTCGGGCGCGCAGCGCCTGATCGCCGAAGCCAAAATGCTGGAAGACGCGGGTGCCAGCATGCTCGTGCTCGAATTGATGCCGTCGACCGTTGCATGCGCGGTGACCGCCGCCCTGCGTATTCCGACCATCGGTATAGGCGCGGGCGTCGACTGCTCGGGGCAGGTGTTGGTCCTGCATGACATGCTCGACATTTATCCAGGCAAGAAGGCGCGCTTCGTTAAAAATTATCTGGCCGGCGCGGGCAGCGTTCAGAGCGCGGTTGAAGCGTACGTGCGCGAAGTCAAAGCAAAGACTTTTCCCGCTGCGGAGCATTCTTACTAGGATTGAGGATTGCGGAGCGACGAGCATTTTGCTCCAAGGCATGGTTTAGAATGGCTCCCTCAATCCTCAATCCGCGTTCCTCAATCCTGCCTTTCGCATGGACGTAATCCATTCCGTCGCGGCTTTGCGCGAGCGCCTGCAGCGCGAGCCGAACAATGTGTTCGTGCCGACCATGGGCAATCTGCACGCCGGGCACATTCAGCTTATCAATATCGCCAAGCCGCGCGCTGCGTGCACAGTGGTGAGCATATTCGTCAACCGCCTGCAGTTCGGCCCGCGTGAAGATTTCGAGCGCTATCCTCGCACGCTCGAAGCCGATTGCGACAAACTGCGGGCGGCCGGGGTTGACGTCGTGTTCGCGCCGGACGAAAAAGAAATCTATCCCGAGCCGCAAACGTACGTGGTCGAGCCGTCGGACCTGCAGCACATTCTCGACGGCGCCGTGCGCCCCGGGCACTTCAGCGGCGTCTCGACGGTAGTGTTGAAGCTGTTCAATATGGTCTCGCCGCATTCGGCGATTTTCGGCAAGAAGGATTACCAGCAATGCCTCGTGCTGACCAACATGGTGCATCAGCTCGCGTTGCCGATCGAGATCATCCTCGCCGACACGGTGCGCGCCGACGATGGGCTCGCGCTGTCGTCGCGTAATGCTTATCTGACGGCCGACGAGCGCCGCGAAGCGCCGCGGCTTTATCAACGGTTATGCCGCGCGCGCGACGAGCTCGCGAGCGGCGCGCGCGACTATCAGCGCATCGAACTCGATGTCATGTCGGAACTGGCGCACCACGGCTGGAAACCCGATTACATCGCAGTGCGCCGGCAAAGCGATCTCCAGCCGCCGCAAAATGGCGAGCGCTGCCTTGTAGTGCTGGCCGCGGCGCGGCTCGGCAAAACGCGTCTCATCGACAATATCGAAGCGAATGTATGACGACAGGGACGGCGGCAGATGATCGCGGCGCGATTGCCTGTTACTATGAGCGCTATGGAAGCCAAAACCCCGACCAGCGAAGTCAAGAAACGATTCTGCAGCACCGGCAGTCACTGGACGACCGGCGAGTTTCGGAAAATCGGCACCACGCGATGGATCTGCTCCGCGTGCTTTCAGCGCAGGCAGGCTGAGTTGCGCAATCTGAAGAAAAATAAACTGCTCGCCGCCGGCGGCAGCACCCTGAAAAAGTAGTAGCGCTGTTGGTCGCCACTGCCGACCGTAACGCGATTTGATCGGCACTGTATGCGCGCCTTGCTGTGCGGCTTATGCGCCATCGCAGCCACCTTGGTTTGTGCGCAGGACTATCCACAACGCCCGATCCGCATGATCGTCGGGCTGCCGGCCGGCGGCTCGACCGATATCATGGGGCGGCTCGTCGCGGCAAAACTAAGCGAACGCTTCGGCCAGCAGGTCGTGTTCGACAACCGTCCCGGGGCAAGCGGAATTATCGGCGCCGACATCGTCGCCAAGTCTCAACCGGACGGCTATACGCTGCTGATGGCGGGCGGCTCGTTGGGCATCATTTCGAGCCTTTACCCAAAAGTCCCGTTCGACCCGGCGAAAGATTTCACGCCAATCGCATTGTTCGCGACCTCGCCTTACATATTCGTCGTGCATCCTTCGGTGCCGGTGACGTCGATGCCCGAATTCATCGCGTATGCGAAGGCGCGGCCCGGCCAACTCAATTTTGCGGGCTCGACGCCGGGCTCCGTGCAACGGCTGTCAGGTGAACTGCTAAAGCGCATGACGGGCATCGACATGTTGTACGTGCCGTACAAAGGCACTGGCGTGTTGCTGCCGGATTTACTCGGCGGACGACTGCAGGCGGCGATCGACAATGTGCTGGTCGTCGTGCCGTACATGAAAAGCGGCGCGCTGCGCGGGATCGCGGTGACGAGCGCCAGGCGCTCCGTGGTGGTGCCGGAATTGCCGACGATTGCCGAATCCGGCGCGCCGGGCTTTCAATCGAGCGGCTGGTTTGGCGTACTCGCGCCCACCGGCACGCCGGCTCACATCGTTAAAAAGCTGAACGCGGGGATTGCGAGCGCGATGCAGCAGCCGGAAGTGCGTGAGCGCCTGCTGGCGCAGGGTGCCGAACCGTTGTCAGGACCGCCCGATGATTTGAAGCAGCTGCTCGCGCGCGAACGCGAAGTGTGGGGCAAGGTGATTCGCGAGGCGGGCGTGAAGCCGGACTAGTGCGGCTTCATTGATCGACCTTCACGTTCGCGTCGACAATTATTTTCGCAAACTGTTTCGATTTCGCCTTGACGAATTCGCGGAACTGTTCCGGCGTGTCGGTCGCCGGCTCGAAGCCGAGACCTTTTAACTTCGTCGTCACTTCCGTGTCCTTGAAGCCCTGCGCCGCGGCGGCGTTGAGTTTTCTCAATATCGGATCCGGGATGTTCGCGGGCGCGTAGAAGCCGAAAAAATTGACCACATCGAAACCCGCCAGCGGCGCGTATTCCGCGACGGCCGGCACGTCGGGCATCATGGGCACGCGCGTGAGCGAGGTGACGCCGATCGGCCTCACCTTGCCGCTGTCGATGAACGGGAGTGCCGCGGCGATGCTGACGAAAGTCATTGTGATGTGCTTGCCCGCGACGTCGGCGATTTGCGGCGCGGCCCCCTTATACGGGACGTGAACAATCTGCACGCCCGCGAGTTTGTTGAAGAGTTCGCCGGTGAGTTGCTGCGGATTGCCGATGCCGCTCGAGGAAAATGTGAGCTTGCGCGGATTGTCCTTCGCATACGCAATCAGTTCCTGCACGCTTTTCGCGGGCACGTCGGCGTTCACCACCAGCACGTTGGGCACCTTCACGAGATTGGTGATCGGGGCCAGTTCTTTCTCCCAGTCGTAAGCCATCGATTTATAAAGATGGGGATTGACCGCCATCTCGCCCGAGGCGACGAGCAATAGATAACCATCCGGCGTTGCCTTGGCGACCGCCTGCGTGCCTATCATGCCGCTGGCGCCGGCCCGGTTGTCAATGACGGTGGACTGGCCAAGGATTTTGCGCAGTTGCTCGCCGAGGAGCCGCGCGGTGATGTCAGTGCCGCCGCCGGCGGGAAACGGCACGATGATCTTGATCTCGCGGTTAGGATACTGCTCCTGAGCACTGCTCGTGCCCGCCAGTGTCACGGCTATTGCGACCATGCACATTTGCCACGACAGACGGGAAAATAAGCGCATGAGTATCTCCTATCACGATTGGTCTGGGACTTTTGTGCGCCGATTCTACCTCGCGGAATCCGGAGCGGGTAATGCTGTAGACTTTTCCCGTCGTCGCAGAAAATTAAAGTCAACTTGAAAAGCATCCAGATCGACCGCTACGGCGGGCCTGAAGTACTCGTCCACCGTGAATTGCCGGTGCCGCAGCCAGCCGCTGGTGAAGTGCTGATACGCATCACGCACGCCGGCATCAATTTCATGGACATTCATACGCGCGAGGGCAAGTACGCAAAATCGCAAACATACAAAGTCGGATTGCCATGCACGCTCGGCATGGAAGGCGCCGGTGAGATTGTCGACGTAGGCACGGACGTTACCGACTTCAAGCAAGGCGATCGCGTCGCCTACTGCATTAGCTGGGGCAGTTACGCCGAATACGCGGTCGTGCCGGCCTCGCGCGTCGTCAAAGTGCCTGACGCGCTGCCGCTCGAAATGGCGGCAGCGTCGGTGTTTCACGGCTTCACCGCCCATTACCTGGCGCATGATGTCGGGCGCCTCGCGCCGGGCGTGTCCTGCCTTATACACGCGGCCTCGGGCGGCATCGGCCAGATTTTGATCCAGCTCGCGAAGCAGTTGGGCGCGACGGTCTATGCGACGACGAGCACGCTGGAAAAAGCGCAGGTTGCGCGCGAACGTGGCGCCGATCTCGCGGTTCTGTATGAAGACGGACGATTTGCCGATGCAGTGCGCGAAGCGACAAACGGGCGCGGCGTCGATGTGGTATTTGATTCGATCGGTAAAGCAACATTGCGCGACAGCTTTCGCGCGACTCGCAAGCGCGGGCTGGTTGTCGCCTATGGCAGCGTCTCAGGGTCGGTGCGCGATCTTGATCCGATCGAGCTGGGTGAAGCCGGCTCGCTGTTTCTTACGCGGCCGCGGCTCGCCGACCATTTACCGGATGCAGCGACGACGCGCCGGCGAGCTGCCGATATTTTTTCGGCGCTGCTGGACGGCAGCCTCAACATTTCAATCGCCGGGCGCTATACGCTCGACGACGTTGCCGCTGCCCATGCCGCTCTGGAAGAACGGCGCATGATCGGCAAGCCGGTTCTCGTCGTAGCGCAATGATTGTCAAACCCACCGTGATGGAATCGCCATGAGCCAGAGTCCGAATGAAACGCGAGTGGATATTGCAGCGCTGATTTTGACCGCCGCTGCACTTATCCTGACGTTGGTGCTGCATTTGCTGCCCGCGCTGTTTGCGGGCCTGCTGGTGCATTCGCTCGTGCATCTGCTCGCGCCGCGCATGTTCGGCCGCAAGCTCGATCCCGCGCGGTCACGAATCGGCGTCGTCATCGTTCTCACCGCAATCGTGCTGGGGCTCACCGCTCTTTTAATCGGCGGCGCCACAGGTTTTTTCCGCAGCGAAGGCGCGGACCTGCCGACGTTGTTGCAGAAAATGGCGGAGATCATCGACAACGCGCGCACCACGTTGCCGGTATGGGTGAGTGACAGCCTGCCGACGGACGCGGACGCGCTGAAGGACCAGGTGACGAACTGGCTGCGTGAACATGCAGCCGAGTTGAGAAAAGCCGGCGGCGAAGTGGGTCGCGGATTCGCGTATGCGCTAATCGGCATGGTGATAGGCGCCTTGCTGGCGGTTCGTGAAATCGCGTCCGGCCGCGCCGAGGGCGCGCTCGCACTTTCGCTTAAGCATGCGTTAGGGCTCGTCGAAGATGCATTCAGCCGCGTCTTCCTTGCGCAGATTCGAATTTCTCTGCTGAATACGGCATTGACGACGGTATATCTGGTGGGCGTCCTGCCTGCATTCGGCGCGCACCTGCCGCTGACTAAAACGATGATCGCACTGACTTTCGTCGCCGGCTTGCTGCCCTTTATCGGCAATCTTATTTCGAGCAGCGTAATCGTCGTCATCAGCCTGAGTTATTCGTTGCCGATCGCTGGCGCCTCTTTGCTGTTTCTGCTCCTCCTGCACAAGCTCGAATATTTCATCAATGCGCGCATCGTGGGCTCCCGGATCAATGCGGCCGCGTGGGAATTGCTGCTGGCTATGGTCGTAATGGAAGCGATTTTCGGCCTGGCCGGCGTTATCGCCGCGCCGGTGTTTTATGCGTATGCCAAAGCGGAACTCGTTTCGCGCAAGCTGGTTTAAGACGATTCCGATGCGCTGCTCAGGCGGCGGCTGATTGCGTTTCATCCAACACTTCTGAACCAAAATCGTGACAGTGCATCGCGCGTTTCATTATGTTGTGGGCTCTGAGTATCTCGCTTTCAGGGTGTTCGTTGAACGTGGGTAAGATCAGTGGTCACGAGGCCGCCTTCTGTGGATATAATTCGCGCCGAACATAATCTTGCGCATCGACCACCATGTTTCAATGGACTCGGCTACAGCTTTCGAAATCCGCGTTGGCAGTTCGCGTTTTGGCCGGGATCGTTTTCTTCCTCCTGCTCGCGCCCTCGGCGCCGGCACAGGACCCGTTTATCCTGTCGCTCGCCGCCGCCATCGATCAGTCTTCCCTGACGCCGCGCGAGCGGCTCGGCCTGCGCCTGTTTTTCGACAGCAACCTGTCGGAACCGGCAGGCACAGCATGCGCCTCGTGCCATGATCCGCGGCGCGCGTTTACCGGCAACAACAACACGCTGATCGGGGTGGCGCTGGGTAGCCGATCCGATCAGTTCGGCACGCGCGACGCGCCTACCGTGATGTACCTTGCCACTGCGCCGCGCTTTGGCAGCGTTGAAAGGGACGGCAAACGCGTGCCGGCGGGCGGTCATTTCTGGGACGGCCGTGCCGATACACTGGAAGAACAGGCGAAGCAGCCGTTGTTCAATCCAGTGGAAATGAATAACGCCGATACGCCCGCGCTGATTGCCAAGGTCGCAAAAGCTGCGTACGCCGACGCGTTTCGCCAAGTGTGGGGTGAAACCATTTTTAACGATCCCGAGGCGGCGCTCGACGCGGTGGCGGCCTCGATCGCCGCCTTTGAGCGCACGCGTGTGTTCCAGCCGTTTACCTCGAAATTCGATTATGTGATGCGCGGGCAGGCGAAGTTCACGGACCACGAACAGCGCGGCTTGAGCTTTTTTACCCTGCCGCAAAAAGGCAATTGCGCGCATTGCCATAGCGTTGATGTCGCTTCACGCGATCCGCAGAAATCGCTGTTCACTGACTTTAGTTTCCGCGCGCTGGGGCTGCCGCGCAGCACGCGCATTCCGAAAAATTCCGATCCGGCGTTTTTCGACCTCGGGTTGTGCGAGCGCGTGCCGGTGTCGGGTGCCAAGCTGCCGCTGACAACTGCCAAGCCGCCAGTGACAGACCCCGTAACCTGCGGCTTTTTTAAAACGCCGACTTTGCGTAATATTACGATCACCGCGCCGTACATGCACAACGGTTTTTTCGACAATCTGCGCAACGCGGTGGCGTTCTACGCCACGCGCGATACCCAGCCGGCACGGTGGTTTCCCGAGGGC
>JANXRI010000012.1 GCA_025353085.1 Betaproteobacteria bacterium | reverse complement strand
AGATCGAAGCGGTCGAAGCCCTCCCCGAACCCCTGCTCGATCCCTTGAGCGCGCGCATTGCGTACGATGAGAACCATACCGCCCGCATCGGTTCGCCGATCGCCGGCCGCGTAACGCGCATACTCGTGCAGCCCGGCGATCATGTCAGCGCCGGACAGCAGCTTCTGCTGCTCGATGCGCCGGAATATGCGAGCGCCGCGGCTGATGTCGCCAAATCACGCGCCGATTTTCAACTCAAGCAAAAAGCTTACGCGCGTTCGCGCGAATTGTTCGAAGCAGAGGTCATTGCGCGCAAGGAGTTCGAGTCCGCGGAAAGCGAGCTTCACCAGTCGGAAGCCGAACACAATCGTGCCCGCCTGCGGTTGCGCAATCTGGATCCCGCCGTCAGCGCGATATCCGGCGGCGGTTACGCATTGCGCGCGCCGATTGCAGGCGTCGTGACCGAACGCGCGGTCAATCCGGGCTCGGAAGTCAGGCCTGACGCGCCGAATCCTCTGTTCGTCGTCACGGATCCGACGCATCTGTGGGTGATCGTCGATTTACCCGAGCGCAACCTGGGTGCGCTACATGCCGGGCAGGGTGTCAACGTCGAAGTCGATGCTTATCCGAATCAGCGGTTTCCCGGGCGCGTTGCATCCGTCGGCGAAGTGCTCGATCCGGCGACGCGGCGCGTGCAAGTGCGGTGCGTTCTGGACAACCGGCAGCACCTGCTGAAGCCCGAAATGTATGCGCGCGTGACCCCACTCGTGGATTCGCGCGGCAAGCTGCCCCGCATTCCGAATTCCGCATTGCTGACCATCGGTCTTTATAGTTTCGTGTTCGTCGAAAAAGAGCCGGGCGTGTTCGAGCGACGGCAGGTGACCCTGGGCTTGCAGGGACGCAGCGAGAGCTACGTCAAACAGGGCCTCACCGGTGGAGAACGGGTGGTTACCGCGGGCGCCTTGTTGCTTAACTCCGAACTCGCGGGCGTCGAGTAACGACGATTCAGGAATGCTCGACCGGCTCATCACCTTTGCGCTGCAGCAGCGCGTGTTCATGCTGGCGCTGGCATTGGCACTCGCCGTTGCGGGCTGGTATGCATGGCTCAATCTCCCAATCGAAGCATTTCCCGATGTCCAGGATGTCCAGGTCCAGATCATCACCCAGGCGCCGGGCCAGGCGCCGGAGGAAGTCGAGCGTTCGGTAACGCTGCCGATAGAGCGCGAAATGAGCGGCGTTCCGCGCATGACGCAGTTGCGTTCGGTGTCGATCACCGGGCTATCGGTAGTGACGCTGACGTTCGCCGATCGCACGGACGATTATTTCGCCCGCCAGCAGGTGCTTGAGAAGCTGCAGAACGTAAACCTGCCGCCCAATGTGCAGGCCACGCTCGCCCCTCTATCCAATGCGGTCGGTGAAGTCTATCGCTATGTGCTGATCGCCCCGCCCGACATGCCGCTCACCGAAGTGCGCGCGTTGCAGGACTGGGTGCTAAAACCCGCTCTGCGCCGCACGCCCGGCGTCGCCGACATCGTCAGCTTCGGCGGCCTGGTTAAGGAATACCAGGTCAAGGTCAATCCATTTTTGCTGCGCAAGTACGCGATTACGATCGACCAGATTGGCCAGGCATTGACCAATAACAGCGCGAACACCGGCGGCGGCCTGCTCAAGCGCGGCGATGAGGCGCTGGTGATACGCGGTATCGGCTTATTTTCGAGCATCGAAGACATCGAGCGCGTGGTCGTGGCCTCGCGCAATGGCAAGCCCATTCAAGTGGGCGACCTCGCGCGGGTGGCCATCGGAGGCCGCCCGCGCTCGGGCATCGTCGCATTCAATGAACGCGAAGAGGTCGTGCAGGCGATCGTGCAGATGATCAAAGGCCAGAACGCGACGAAGGTCGTCGCCGACTTGAAAAGTGAGATCGAAAAGGTGAAGACGCGGTTACCGCGGGGGGTTAGCATCATGCCCTATTACGACAGGACAGATCTGGTTAAACACACGGTGCACACCGTTACCGAGAACCTCGCCATCGGCGCGGCGCTGGTGGTCGCGATATTAATGTTATTCCTGAGAAACTGGTATGCGGCGCTGGCGGTTGCTACGGTAATTCCGCTGTCGCTTCTGTTCGCGTTCGTGCTGATGGATGCGCGCGGCGTGGGCGCCAATCTTATTTCTCTCGGCTCGGTCGATTTCGGCATCATCATCGATAGCGCCGTGGTGCTCGTCGAGGCGCTCATGGTGAAGCTCACCGCCGGCGCCGCCGAGCATAATCCGGTCCACAGCGGCTATGGCTGGCGCTTGCACACGCTGAAAACCACCGCGATCGAACTCGGCCGGCCGATCATGTTCTCAAAGGCGATCATCATTCTCGCCTTCCTGCCGATTTTCACTTTTCAGCGCGTTGAGGGAAAAATTTTTTCGCCGATGGCATTTACCCTGTCATTCGCGCTGCTCGGCGCGATTCTGCTGACGCTGACGCTGGTGCCGGCGCTCTTGAGCTATGCGTTGCAGCGACGCGATCTCGCCGAGAAGCACAGCGCGTGGATGCATAAGCTGCAGCAAGCCTATCGCCGCCTGCTCAAATGGGCGGAACGGCGCCGCGCCCTGGTGACCCTGTGTGCGGTCGCGATTCTCGCGCTGACACTGGTGTTGGCGCCAAGGCTGGGCAGTGAGTTTCTGCCGAAACTCGATGAAGGCAATATCTGGCTCACGATTACGTTGCCGCCCTCCACCGCGATCGAGCGAACCAAGGAGGTCGAACGGGAAGTCCGCCGTATTTTGAAGAGCTACCCGGAAGTCAACAACGTCATTACCCAGGTCGGGCGGCCCGACGACGGAACGGATCCGAAAGGGCCGAACAACCTGGAAATCATGGCTGATCTCATGCCGCGCGAGACATGGCGATTCAAGAACAAGGATTTGATGATTGCGGACATGACGCAGAAAATTCATGCAATGCCGGGCGTGCCCACCAACTTTTCGCAGGTGATCGAAGACAATCTCAACGAGGCGCTGTCCGGCGCCAAGGGCGAAATCGTCGTCAAGATTTTCGGACCCGACCTGCAGATACTCGAGGACAAAAGCGAGCAGTTGGTAAACATCCTGACCTCAATCCAGGGCGCGGCCGACGTTGGTGCATTCAAAATCGGCGGCCAGACGGAGTTGACCGTGGCGCTCGATCGCACGCGCATGGCACGGTACGGCATCAGCATCAACGACGTCAACAATACGATGCAAGTGGCCTTTGCATCGAGTGCGGTAAATTCGTTTTATGAGGGCGACCGGCGTTTCGATGTAACCATACGCATCGATGAAGAATTCAGAGACGCGGTCGATGACGTTGCCGACCTGCCGATCGCGCTCCCCGGCGGGGCAGGCACCACGATACCGCTGGGCTTTATTGCCGACATCGCGGTGAAGCAGGGAGCGGGCCGCGTTTCGCGCGAGGCCGGCGGTCGCAATGTGGCGGTCAAAGCGAACTTGCTCGGGCGCGACCAGGGCAGCTTTGTCGCTGAAGCGATGGAGAAAGTGAATGCCAAGGTGAAGCTGCCGCCGGGTTATTACATGACCTGGGGCGGACAGTTTGAAAATCAGCAGCGCGCCATCGCACGGTTGAAAATTATCATTCCCATTTCCGTGTTTTCGATTTTTGTACTGTTGTTCTGGGCTTTCGGTTCGGTCAAACAGGCGCTGCTTGTCCTGCTAATGATACCGTTCACCCTGATAGGGGGGCTGGCAGGCCTCGCAATCGCCGGTTTGCACCTGTCGGTTTCCGCGGCGGTCGGTTTTATCGCGGTAGCCGGAATCTCGGTCCAGAACGGCGTGATCATGGTGGAGCAATTCACCGAGATCATGCGGAACGGCAAAAGTCTCGCGGAGGCTGTGCTGGAGGGCGCCGTCTCGCGGCTGCGGCCCATCATCATGACTGCGCTGATGGCGGGGCTGGGATTGTTGCCGGCAGCGTTGTCGAACGGCATCGGTTCGGAGACGCAGCGTCCGTTCGCAGTGGTGATCGTCGGAGGCATCGTGTCGGCAACATTGTTTACGCTGCTGCTGCTGCCGATGCTCTTTCCGCTGTTCGCAAAAGAACATCGCGAAAACGCCGACGCCGCGGTGCAGGATATCTAATCACGGAAGCCGGCGCCGCCGGCAGGGAGGAATAAAACTTATGTCGCCCGTATTTCGCCAGGAACAACGTCATCTCACGGCAGAGGAACGCCATCAAGTCAATGCAATCAAGCAGCTTGCCGAGGACTTGCACGATGTGATCGACATGCTGCCGTCTTCGCGCGCGCGCGATATTGCGCAGACGAAGCTGGAGGAGACTGTGATGTGGTCAGTCAAGGCAGTTTCTGACGCGCTTTGAAGCGCGTTTAAATCACTTATGCTTGAGCGCGACGCGCCGGTCCTCGTCGGCCTCGACCAGCAACCGGTAGCGCGTGTCGGATACCAACACGAGCAGCGCCGATTTGTACTTCTCGCGGTGCAGAAGCTCCAGCATCACTGCCGCGAGCCCGACCAGCGTTGAATAGACGACCAGTGTAAAAACGTCTGTTTTGTCGAGACCGGGGTCGAAGGTTTTGAAAGGCTCGACGAAAAAATAGAACGCAATCGGAATGCTCACGACGAGCATCCAGAACGACGGCCAAAAGCCGTAGAAAAACGCAATGACGATGCAGTTGATGGCGAAAAACAACATTGGAATATCGTCATGCAGCACGGGATGCAGCACATAGCGCAGCGCGAACGCGATGCAAACGCCGGCGATTCCCGCGAGGTAGCGCTCGGGCCCTGCTTTCGACCAGCATCTGGAGTTGCGTATTTTCATGGCAGACGCGGTATCATTCGTCGAAATTGGCAGGCCTCGCGAAGGTACGCGCCGGCTGATTGATTGTCAAACGCCGTGCGGGCGTAAGCCGCCGACAGCTAACTTCCCGCTCGTGTAATCAACCATTAGGACAGCCGGATGGAGACGACGTCACCGCTCAACGGCGACGCGCGGCACGCGGTCATTCTGCTGCATGGGCTATGCGGCACGCCGCTTGAGCTGGGCGCAATCCCCAAAGCGCTTGGCCGCTTGGGTTATACCGTGTCGCCGCTTGAAATTCCGGGATACTCAGGCAGCCAGCCTCAGTCGGCAGCGACATTATCGTGGGAAAACTGGTCGGAGAGCGTCGATGCCGAAATCACGCGGTTATATGTCGACCATGACACCGTGTCGATTTGCGGCCTGAGCATGGGCGCAACTCTTGGCTTGGCGGCCTGCGCGCAGCGCAGCGATGTGCTCGCGCTGGTGGCGCTGTCGCCGATGCTGCGCTATGACGGATGGGCGATCGACTGGCATCTGCCGCTCATAAAAATCGCGTACTGGCTTGGTTTCCGGAATTGGAGCTACAAAGAAAAGGATCCTTATGGTATCCGCAATGTGGAAATGCGGCGGCGCGTCGCCCGCGCGTTTGAAAAACAGGAGACGACCGAAGTCGGGGCAGCCGTAATTCCGGCACGCCATCTGAATCAAGCGATCAAAATGATGGCCGAGGTGCGCAGGTCGCTCGATCAGGTGAAAAGCGATTTGCTGGTGGTGCACGCGATTGACGACGAAACCACCGCCCCGCGCAATTCCGAGCAAATTTTACAGGAGGTGCGCAGTGGAACCCGCAAGGCAGTCTGGCTGGGCGATTGCTATCACATTATCACCTTCGATAATGAGCGCGAAATCGTGACGAATGAAACGGTCAGGTTCATCCAAAAAGCGATCCACTCCCATAGCCACGACCATAGTTACCGTCAGACGGCGGCCCGCTCAAGCTTGCGCGACCGGCGCTGACCCCCAAAAACTTCGTTTGTTACATTCAATATCTTTCCCTAACCGCTGATTTTTGGTATGTTATCGCCTCGTCAGTTTTGTCCAAAATCACTTTGTCGCAGGAGGACGCTGGATATGCGTAAGGTTTTCTTGGTACGTTTTGCAGGATGCGCGCTCGGCGTGATCGCCTTGCTTGCCGCGCCGTTCAGCACGGCAGCCGATGGTAAGTCACGCGCGGGCAAGTCGCGCGTTACCGTTAAATACCCGTCCAAATCGGCTGCCCGCGCCGGCGCCCGCCCGCGTCTTGTTATTCATGCCAAGCGCCATGGCGAAACGTTCATTGCCGGTGAGCTCAATCTGAAATCGTCCGCCGCGCTGGTATTCGACCTCGACGGCGGCCTCGCGATTTACGGCAAGAACACGCAAAACAAGACCCCGATCGCATCGATCACCAAGTTGATGACTTCGATGGTGGTGCTCGATGCGAATTTGCCGCCGGAAGAAACCATTTATATCGACGCCGCCGATTACGATTCGGTCAAGCACACCGGTTCACGCCTCGGCATGGGCACCGGTCTGACGCGGCGCGAAATGTTGCGCTTAGCACTGATGTCTTCCGAGAACCGCGCGGCGGCTTCGTTGAGCCGCGCCTATCCCGGCGGCACCGCTGCATTCGTGGTCGCGATGAACCGCAAGGCGGCTGAACTCACAATGCACAACACTCGTTTCGTCGATTCGACCGGCTTGTCGAGCGAAAACGTGTCGACGGCTGAAGACCTCGTCAAAATGGTCAGGGGTGCCTACGAATATGCGCTGATCCGCGAATTTACGACGACCTCGGCGCATGAGGTTGAAGTTTCCGCCGGTCGCAGCCTGCAATTTCGCAATTCGAACGGTCTCGTGCGCGACGCGAAATCGAACTGGGAGATCGGCCTGTCCAAAACCGGCTATATCAGCGAGGCGGGGCGCTGTCTCGTGATGCAGGCCAAGATAGCCGCGCGGCCCGTCATCATCATTTTACTCGACTCGTTGGGCAAGCAGACCCGTTTGGCGGACGCCAATCGCATCAAGAAATGGCTCGAAACGAAGGTTGACCGCAAGCCCGTCGGGTAAGCGCGTACCGAAGCAGCACCGTCGCAAGGCCGGCTGCAAACGCTTCACCCCGCCGCATCACCTCCGCATGCTGTCCGCTGATCCGCAGTAACGCACTATGGTGCAGTCGTCCCGGCGTATGAGTTTCCATGACCTGCTGCCCCCGCAACAGAGCATGCTGGATGAAGTCCTGGCCTCGCTTGGCCAGCCCCAAAAAGAACTCTCGCCCAAGTTTTTTTACGATGCACGCGGCTGCGAACTCTTCGAGGCGATCTGCAGCCTCTCCGAATATTATCCGACCCGCGCCGAGCTTTCGATCATGCGCAAGTACGCGGGCGCGATGGCGCGGATGCTTGGCCGCGATTGCACGCTAATTGAAATTGGCTGCGGCAACAGCGAGAAAACGCGCGCCCTGCTGAAGGAGCTTGAGCCGCGCGTATTTGTCGCGGTCGATATCGCGCAGGCGCAACTCGAAGCATCGTGTAACGCGCTCGCGGACTCGTTTCCGCACATGCGCGTCGTTGCCGTGCGTGCGGATTTTGCGCATGAATTTAATTTGCCGGCGGCGGAACTCGGAAACGGACGCCGGGTGTTGTATTTTCCAGGTTCGACCATTGGCAATTTCACGCCGTCAGAGGCACGCGGCTTTCTGGCGCGCTGGGCGCCACTACTCGGGCCCGGCGGCGGCGCATTGATCGGCGTCGATCTCAAAAAAGATCCGGCCGTGCTCAATGCCGCCTATAACGATGCGCAAGGCGTTACCGCTGAATTCAACTTGAATGTGCTGCGCAATATCAATCACGAGCTCAATGCGGATTTTGATCTAATCGCCTTTCGTCACAACGCGCGCTACTCCGCCGCCGAAGGCCGGATCGAGATGCATCTGGAGAGCCTCAGGGCGCAACGCGTCACGCTTGCCGGCCGGGTCCTGGAATTTCGCGCGGGCGAAACCATTCACACCGAGAACTCATATAAGTACGACCTTGCTGAATTCACGGCGCTGGCGCAGACGGTCGGGTTTGAAGCGCGCGCAAACTGGACCGATGACGATCGCCTGTTCTCGGTCCATTACTTTACGTTGCCATAGCATTGCTAAAGCGTCGGCTTGACGGCCAGCGCGATGCCTGAACGATATTGAACAGTGGTCAGTGCGCCGGAAGAAACAAACTAAAATAGCCGATTAAAATGATGCGGTGGCCTTGGATGGCCGTTCACCGCTGCGGCCGCCATGGCAATGTACCTGATTGTTTTGCTGTGCATACTCAACCACACGGCTTTCACCGGGAGCCGCGTCGTTTTCTCGCTTTATGCGATCGACCTGGGCGCCAACTCATTGGCGATCGGCGTGCTGGTGGCGTTTTATGCGCTGTGTCCTTTGCTGCTGGCGATTTACGCCGGCAAGCTCATCGATCGCGTCGGCGCGCGCGTGCCCATGCTGGCGGGCACCTTGGGCGTGATGGCCGGCATTGCGCTGCCGGTCATGCTGCCCGGCCTGGCGACGTTGTATTTCGCTGCATTGCTGCTGGGTTCGGCGTTTATGTTTTTTTTCGTGGCCGTGCAAGGCGTCACCGGCGCGGTAGGGCAGCCCGAAGACCGTGGCCGCAACTACGGATTGCTGAGCATCGGGTTTTCGATCGCGAGCTTTCTCGGACCGCTCATTGCAGGATTCGCGATCGATCATCTTGGGTTTCGCAATGCGCTGATGGTCTTATCGATCGGCCTCGTGCTGTCGCTCGTGGCGCAGTGGTGGCGTGCGGATTCGATACCGCGACCCGCGCCGAATGTCAGCCAAGAGGGCGGCCAGAGCGTGCTCGACTTGTTGCGCATCCCGCCCCTGCGGCGGATTTTCATTGCCAGCGGTTTCGTGTCAGGCGCATGGGACCTCTACAACTTTTACATGCCGGTGTATGCGCACAGCGCGGGGCTTTCCGCGTCGGCGATCGGCATGATCCTCGCGACGTTTTCCGCAGCGACACTGGTCATACGACTGTTCCTGCCACGCATGCTCAAGAATCACGACGAAGTCCGCATTCTGACCGTCGCGATCTACGTGGCGAGCTTTGCTTATATGCTGTTTCCGTTCTTCACCAATGCGTGGGCGTTGGCGGCGATCTCGTTTATGCTTGGTTTGGGCCTGGGGACCGGCCAGCCGCTGTCGATGAACCTGATTTATAACCTCGCGCCGACGGGGCGTGCCAGCGAGGCGGCCGGCATTCGGGTCACCGTGAACAACATGGCCCATGTGACGATTCCGCTGGTGTTTGGCGGCATTGGATCGGCGATGGGATTCGCTGCCGTATTTATTTCGAATGCGGCTGTATTGTTTGCGGGCGCTTTCATCAACAACCGTACCGCGCCGCGCAAGCATTGACCCAGGCGGTCAATGTGTCTATTGTGGCGCGCTGGGATTAACCAACACAGGAAGCGAAGACATGGGTAAGGGAGACAAGCGCACACGCAAGGGCAAAATCTTTAAGAGTTCGTACGGCAAGACCCGGCCGCATAGTCCGCCGAAAAAGGTAGCACCCAAGCCGGCCGGCAGAAAAAGCTAAAGTAAAGTAGCGCCGGCATGGTGCCGGTCAATATCAAGCCGTCCCGATTGCGGGGCGGCTTTTTATTTGGCCGCGTTGAGAAAATCAAGCACCGCCGACGTGAACGCTTGAGGCTGCTCGATGTTCGACAGGTGAGCGGCCGACGGAATGATCACGAGCTTCGAACCCGGTTTCGCTTCGTGGATCTCGCGCGCCATCGCAACCGGTGTACCCGGATCCTGTTCGCCGACAATGATGAGTGTCGGGCAGCTAATTTCCTTGAGCCGATGCGTAACGTTTATTTTCGGAATTGCGTGGCAACAGCCGATGAAGCCGGCAACCGGCGTCGCCCGGATCGAGGCGCCGACACGCGCCAGCGCCGGCGGATTCGTTTTGCGATAGGGCTCTGTAAACCACCGCGCCAGTGTACCGTCCACGATCGCATCCATGCCCCTGGTCTGCGCGGTCTTGATGCGGTCTTCCCAGGCGGCTGCCGCCTCCGCCGGATAGCGGCTCGTGGTGTCGGCTAACACCATGCTTTGGAAGACGCCCGGATATTTGAGCGCGAACGTTTGGCCGATCATGCCGCCCATGGACAAGCCGGCCCAATGCGTGCGCTTGATGCCGAGCGAATCGAGCAGGCCGTGCACGTCGTCGGCCAGTTGCTCGAGCGTGTAAGCGCTCGCGGGAGCGGCGCTTTTGCCGTGGCCGCGGGTGTCGTAGCGCAGCACCTTGTAGTTCTTTGTGAGCGCGTCCATTTGCTCGTCCCACATATGCAAATCGCAGGCGAGCGAATGCGACAGCGTCAGCCAGGGCCCTTCGCCCGCAATTTCATAATTTATCTTGAGGCCGTCGACTGTGGTTTCCATGGATAGACTCTCCGTCCGGGTGACTGTTTCAAATGATGAACACTTGATGTTGCGCGCACGCCGCGGTGATTACTTCAAAATCTGGTAAAGATTGTTGAAGTCATCGGTCCATAGACGCAAGCCTGGAATCGCGTCGATGGCGCTTGCTTTGTCGGCGATGGCCGCGGTTTCGATGAGCGCCTTATCGCGCGTGACGATGATCCAATCCGTCTTGGAAAAAGCGGTCTCCTCCGCGTCATCGATGATGAGCGCGGTATGCAAGCCCATCTCATCGGCGATTTGCTTGACCACGGGAGCGAGCTTCAAAAAACGGTTCGTCACATGAAAGACCACGGCGCCGTCCGACTTCACATGTTTGAGGTAGACGGCCATTGCCTCTTTAGTGATCAGATGGACTGGAATAGAGTCGCTCGAAAAAGCGTCGATCACCAGGATGTCGAAGTCGTGCGGCGCTTCGCGCTCAAGACTCAAGCGCGCATCGCCGAGACTGATTTCGACTGTCGCTTTGCTCTCGCTGAGATACGTAAATTGCGTTTGCGCGATGTCGACGACCTGCGGATTGATGTCATAAAAATGGTAGTGGTCGCCGGGCTTGCCCAACACCGCGAGCGTGCCGGTGCCGAGCCCGATTACGCCGACGCGCTGGTTTTCCTGGTGGGTATTTTTGATGGCGAGCGCGACGCCGGAGTCGGGGCCATAGTAGGTCGTCGCCGAAGCGCGCCGGTCGGCTTTCAGATATTGCTCGCCGTGCAGGATGACGCCGTGGATCAGGCGCCGCACGCCGTCTTCGCTATCGGCGCTACCGATGTCCTTGACGCGCAGCGTGCCGTAAAAATTGCGCACCATGACGCGCGTGTCTTCATGCAACTGGACAACCTGCTTGTTCCAGAAAAAGCCGCACACGCCGGCGAGCGCGATCGGCAGGATCCACACGAAGAACGGTTGTTTGCGCAGTGTCAGCGTGGCCAGGATCGCGGCGACTACAAAGCCCAGGCCGAGCTCGTAGTAGCTCGGGAAGATGCGCGGCGCGACGAGGCCGACGAACATGCCGCCGAGCGCGCCGCCGAGCGAGATCATCAGATAAAACAGCGTCAGATGGCGCGGCGCCGGGCGCATTTTCGCGAGCTCGCCGTGAAAAAACATGCAGAACATGAAAAGGCCGGTCAGGTACAGGGGGACTGCGATCTTGATATCCAGCGACACATTGCTGGCTTGCAGTCCCCATGCGCACAAGCCGAGCAGCACCGCGCACGGGCCGAGCAGCCATGAGCGCTGGTACCAGCCATCGCTCTCGAAGCACAAAATGAACGTCAACAGATAAAGCGCGAGCGGCACCAGCCACAGGAACGGGATCGACGCGATGTTCTGCGTGATGTGATTGGTGATCGCGAGCAGCATCCATGAGCCCATCGCGGACAGCGCGAGCCACAGAAAAAGATCGAACCTGGCGGGCGCTGCATCCATACTCAGTGGTACGGCTGATGGCGTTACAACAGGTTGCGCTGCGGCAATCCGGCGCAGGCTGTAGAGCGCGGTCGCGATGCACAGCAGCGCGAACACCGCATAACCCGTCGACCAGGTTTTGGCCTGGACTGCAGTCGTGATCCACGGCTCGATTGCGAACGGATAAGAAATCAGCGCGAGCATGGACGCGAGGTTCGACAGCGCAAACAACCGGTACACCGTGCCGGACGGAAATGCGCGCGCAAACCACGCCTGCACGAGCGGGCCGGTAGTCGCGAGCAGGAAGTACGGCAATCCGATTGTCAGCAGCAGCAGCCCCAGAATGCGAAAACCGGGATCTTCATTGCCAGCCGGTTTCCAGCTCGCATCGGGAATAATTGGCAGCACGGCGAGACTGACGAGCAGCAACACTATGTGCAGAATCGCTTGGGCGCGCGGCGTTAATTTACGCGTCGTCAAATCGGAATACGTGTAACCCGCCAGCAGCGCCACCTGGAAAAATACCAGGCAGGTCGTCCAAACCGCAGCCGACCCGCCAAACCACGGCAGAATTTCTTTGGCTACGATCGGTTGGACCAGAAACAGCAGGAAGGCGCTTGTGAAGATAGTACAAGCGAAAAGCAGCATGAGTTGAATTATCGTTATCGGGCGGAGGCTCTATTATAGCGGCAGGCCATCAGCGGCGTGCACCGGTTCGCCGGAATTACGTGGAATCCCCTGCTTGTACTGCGAAACGGTCGGCCTGCCTTGACACTGGCAGACCATTTGCACAGACTTCCCGGCTCAGGAAGCGACACGCGCCCCGACGGAAAAACAACATGAAAAAAATACTTAAAAATAAACTACGCTGGTTCGGTTGCTGCGCGATGTTATTCGCGGCAGGTGGCGCGTTCGCGGAGAATTATGAAATCGGGCAGGTGTGGACGTATAAGACGCGGCCGCAGGAAACGAACTCGACCCTGACGATTCTGCGCGTCGACAATACGAGCAAACTCGGACCGGTAATTTTCGTCGGCCTCAAAGACGTGCGTGTGCTGCATCCCTCAGGCAAAGTGCTGTCGTCCATGAGTCCGCTGCCTTTCACGAAGGACGCGCTCGATCAAAGCGTCGTGAAGCTGGTCGGCAAGACCGATAAGCTCATGAGTTCGGACTTCGGCTATCAAAAATGGAAAGAAGCGCAGTTCGCCGGCAAAAAACCACCCACCTACGCCAAGCCCGTCGCCGAGATTGTCCGCGCGCTCGAGAATGGTTACATCGGCATTCCGGCGCAACCCTGATTTTTATCGCGCGTCGGTAAGAACCGGCCAGTCGCCGACGCGAATTCGCGCGACGATTTCAAACTCTTCGTTACCAAGCCCGCGCACCACCGCGGCTTCGCCTTCAGCAAGATAAGGCGGCCCGGCTACTCCGTAAAACGGATTGCCGTGGCTCACGACGGCAAGATTGGCGCCGCGCGGATAGGGTGTGGCAAACAGTTTCTTCAGAGCGGTGTAGCGTTGCGGATCCGCAGGCGGCAATGGGGCGCCGCGCATTTCGGGCACCGGTTCCGCGGCGCCGAATTCAAGGCGGGCGGTTTCCATTGTGCGGCACATGGGGCTCGCCAGCACTCTGGCAAATGGCAGTCCAAGATTCGTAATCGCGGCGCCGATTGCACGCGCCTGCGCGCGGCCGGCATCCGTCAGATTGCGTTGGTGCGCGCAATCTTCAAAGCTCTTCGACAGCAGGTCATTCTGCGAGAAATTCGTCGAGGCATGGCGAACGTACACGACGTAGCCACCGCGTTGGAGCTCGGCCACAATTTGTGCCGGCGACAGTTCGCGTACCGGCTCGGATGAGCGTGGCGCGGGCGGTGGCATCTGCGCGACATCGGGGTCGGGCACGGTTTGCGCCATCCCCGACGCCGTGAATAATGCGAAACACGTAAAGATTGCTCCGCGGAGAGTGCAAAACTTACCCGGAACAGTCATTGCCGGCCTTAAGTGAATCGGACACCATAGTAATTATGTTCAAATTATACCGGCTGGAATCCTCCGCTTGAGCGCGTCCGCCATTCGAAACTGGGGCTTGTTGTCAGCGCTCGTTGCAATGTGGGGCTCGGCATTCATGTTCATGAAAATCGGGGTTGCCACGGTCGCGCCAGCGACGCTGGCCGCCAGCCGCATAGTGCTCGCGGCCGCCATACTTTATGGGTTGATGCGCGCGCGCGGCCTGGCGTTGCCGCCACCCGGCCGTCGGTGGCTGCCGTTCACCGCACTGGGGATTCTCGGCAATGGGCTGCCGTTTTTTCTGATTGCATGGGGGCAGCAAACTATCGACAGCGCACTCGCCGGCATCCTGATTTCGGCGATGCCTCTCGCCACTATGGTGCTCGCGCATTTTCTCGTGGCGGGCGAACACATTACGCGCCATCGCGCACTCGGCTTTGCGATCGGTTTCGCCGGCGTCGTTGTATTGATGGGGCCGGCCGCGCTAACCGGGCTGGGCGATCAAGCGCTGGCGCAGGCGGCGGTGCTCGGCGGAGCGTTATGTTATGCGGTCAACAGCGTGCTCGCACGCCGCACAGTTGCCGCCGACTTTCTCGTCTCGTCGACCGCGGTGCTGATCACGGCGAGTATCACAATCGTGCCGGTTGCATTGTTGGTCGACTACCCGTGGCGCGATGCCCCGTCCGCCGGCTCGATTGCAGCGATTATTTGGCTGGGTATCGGCCCAACCGCGCTGGCAACCATCTTATATTTCCGTTTGATTGCAGCTGCGGGGCCGACCTTCATGTCAAACGTCAACTACCTGTCGCCGATCGTAGCGTTGGCGGCCGGCATGTTGCTCATGGGTGAGCGGCCGGGGCCGACGGCGGTGTCCGGTCTTTTGCTGATTTTGTGCGGAATTGCGCTGTCGCGCCGGACAACGACAAAACGGGCTTGAAAATTGCTCAATTCGTCACCATATGGTTGAGGTGAGCGGTGTTCGACATTTAACAAATATTCTGGTCCCGCTCAACCGAAATCGATCTGAGCCGTTAAGGGACATATGAACATCGTCTATAACAGCGACAATTACTACGTGGTTGAGTATCCGGTGCAACACGGATACGAGGTGGTCGATAAACAGTCGAGCCGCGGCACGTTTTTTCAAGGTGACGTCGCCGACAAATTTCGCGAGTCCATGCTGGGCGCGCTGGGAGAAGACCCATCACCTGAGCACGTCGACGAGTTTCTGTCCGACTTCGGCGTGCTGGTCAACTTTCCGATGACGATGCATTAACACGGACGCGCGCCGCGATCATGCGGCGCCGGCCCGGCGCGACGATTCAGCCGCGCCATCCCGGTTGTTCCCGATCGAGTATTCGCTTTAATGCCGCCATGTGCAGGTTCGCCTGCTGACGCTCGGCGTCCATTTGCGCGCGCGTGTTGGCCGCGACTTCAGCCGGCACTAATTTGAGCGGCTGGTCGCTGCCGTGCGCCAATACCTGTAGCTGGCAAGCGCGCTCTAGGTAATACAGATCGTCGAATGCATAAGCAACGTTTGGACCGCATACGATGACGCCGTGATTCGCGAGGAAAAGCACGTCGGCATCGCGCGCACTCGCCGCCATCCGGTCGCCTTCTGTCTCGTCAAGCGCGAGACCGTTATACGCGCGGTCGTAAGCGACGCGGCCATGGAAGCGCAGGGCATTCTGGCTCGCCCACGCG
>JANXRI010000467.1 GCA_025353085.1 Betaproteobacteria bacterium | reverse complement strand
GAACACTGCCGCCACAAAATATTTAACGCTGACTGGGTCATCGATGGCGAGCCGCAGCAGAAGTCGCTGTTTTCGATGATCCGCCATACGCATGAGCTCAATCCACGCGGTACCGTCGTCGCCTATTCGGACAATTCGTCGATCATCGAAGGCTCGCGCGTGCGGCGGTTTTATCCGGTCGCGGGCGGCGCGTATCGATATACCGAAGACGACGCGCACATCCTGATGAAGGTGGAGACGCATAACCATCCGACTGCGATTTCACCGTTCGCGGGCGCGGCAACGGGTGCGGGCGGTGAAATCCGCGACGAAGGCGCCACCGGCCGCGGCGCCAAACCGAAGGCCGGCCTGACCGGCTTTAGCGTGTCTAATCTGCGCATTCCCGATTTGATTCAGCCGTGGGAACGCGACGCCTATGGCAAACCCGCGCGCATTTCATCGGCGCTGCAGATCATGCTCGACGGTCCGATCGGCGGCGCGTCGTTTAATAATGAATTCGGCCGCCCGAATTTATGCGGCTTCTTTCGCACTTTCGAACAAGAAGTCGACGGCGAAATGCGCGGCTATCACAAGCCGATCATGATCGCGGGCGGCATCGGCACCATCAGCGCGCAGCATTCGCATAAAGACGGCTTCAGCGCGGGCGCATTGCTGATCCATCTCGGCGGCCCCGGTATGTTGATCGGGCTCGGGGGCGGCGCGGCCTCTAGTATGCAGACCGGTGCGAACATCGAAGATCTGGATTTCGCATCAGTACAGCGCGGCAATGCGGAGATGGAACGCCGCGCGCAGGAAGTGCTCGACCGCTGTTGGGCGCTCGGCGACGCGAATCCGATATTGTCGGTGCATGACGTCGGGGCCGGCGGTCTCTCAAATGCATTACCAGAACTTGTGCATGGCGCCGGCTGCGGCGCGCGCTTTGATTTGCGGAAGGTGCCGAGCGAGGAACCCGGCATGTCGCCGGTGCAAATCTGGTGCAATGAAGCGCAGGAGCGTTACGTGCTCACGATTCCGCCTGCGGAGCTTGATATTTTTAAAGCATTCTGCGAGCGCGAACGCTGTCCTTATGCGGTGGTAGGTATTGCCACTGCCGATAGCCGGCTCGTCGTCGAAGATACATTGCTGGGCCAGGCGCCGGTCGACATGGATCTCGCGGTGCTGCTCGGCAAGCCGCCGAAAATGTTGCGTGAGGTTACGCATCGGCCACCGCATCTCGCCTTATGGGATCATGCAAAGATCGATCTGCAGGAAGCCGCGCTGCGCGTATTGCAATTGCCCGCGGTGGCCGACAAAACATTTTTAATTTCAATCGGCGATCGCACTGTCGGCGGCATGACTGCGCGTGACCAGATGGTGGGCCCGTGGCAGGTTCCCGTCGCTGATGTCGCGGTCACGCTCGCCGGATTCTTCGAGCACCGCGGCGAAGCGATGGCGATGGGCGAGCGCCCGCAACTGGCGCTGATCGATCCAGCTGCGTCGGGCCGCATGGCGATCGGTGAAGCGATCACCAATATCGCCGCCGCGCCGATTTCGGCGCTGAACGATATCAAGCTATCAGCGAACTGGATGGCGGCAGCCGGCCATCCCGGCGAAGACGCGGCTTTATACGATACCGTCCGCGCAGTCGGCATGGAATTGTGTCCGCAGCTTGGCATCAGCATACCGGTCGGTAAGGATTCGTTGTCGATGAAGACGACGTGGACTGACGGCGGGACAGCCAAAGCCGTCACTGCACCCTTGTCGTTAATCGTATCTGCGTTTGCGCGTGTGACGGACGCGCGTAAAACACTCACGCCGCAATTGCGTCTCGATTGTGGCGTTACGGTGCTCGTGCTGCTCGATCTGGGCGCGGGAAAAAACCGGCTCGGCGGGTCGGCGCTCGCGCAAGTGTATGGCCAGGTCGGCAACATGGCGCCGGACCTCGATGCGCCTCCGCAGTTCGTGCGCTGGTTCGAGACAGTGCAGGCACTTAACCGCGACGGGCGCATTCTCGCTTATCACGATCGCTCCGACGGCGGCTTGTTCGTCACGCTGTGCGAAATGGCATTTGCTGCGCGCGCGGGACTCGACATCAGACTGCCGCGGGGTGACGCGCTCGCTCAACTTTTCAGTGAAGAACTTGGCGCCGTTCTGCAGTTGCGTGAGACAGACCTGCCAATCGTGCGCGAGGCATTCGTGAAGGCCGGCCTTGGTGACGTAGTCATAGAAATCGGCCGGCCAATAGCCGGCGACTCGATCAGCATAACGTGTGACGGCGTCCAGATATATCGTGCGTCCCGCACGGATCTGCATCGCACATGGTCGGCAACGACCTGCCAGATGCAAAGCCTGCGCGATAATCCAGAATGCGCGCGGCAGGAGTATGACCGCATCCTTGACGGGGCCGACCCGGGTATCGCGCCGCATCTCGAATTTGATCCGGCCGACGACATCGCCGCGCCTTTTATTGGCGGCGTGCGGCCGCGCATTGCAATTTTGCGCGAGCAGGGCGTCAACGGACAGATCGAAATGGGTGCCGCGTTCGAGCGCGCCGGATTCGACCCCTACGACGTCCATATGAGCGACATCATCGCCGGGCGCACTCATCTGACTGGCTTCAAAGGGCTCGCGGCATGCGGCGGCTTCTCGTATGGCGATGTGCTCGGTGCGGGCGAGGGCTGGGCCAAATCGATTCTGTTTAATCGGCGCGCTCGTGATGAATTTGCGGCGTTCTTCGAACGCGCTGACAGTTTCGCGCTAGGCGTCTGCAACGGCTGCCAGATGATGAGCAATTTGCATGAAATCATTCCGGGCAGCGCCGGCTGGCCGCATTTCGTGCGCAACAAATCGGAACAATTCGAGGCGCGCTTTGCAACCGTTGAAATCATGCCTTCACCTTCGCTGTTTTTTGCCGGCATGGCGGGCAGCCGTCTGCCGATTGCGGTCGCGCATGGCGAAGGCTATACGGAATTCACTGATGCCGCGCAGCGCTCGCACGCAGTGGTGGCTTTGCGGTTTGTCGACAATCGCGGCGAGCCGACCGATACATACCCGTACAATCCGAACGGTTCGCCCGGCGGCATCACCGGTTTAACCACTGCCGACGGACGCTTTACGGTGTTGATGCCGCACCCGGAACGCGTATTCCGCACTGTGCAAAACTCATGGCATCCGCCGGCGTGGGGCGACGACGGCCCGTGGCTGCGCATG
>JANXRI010000466.1 GCA_025353085.1 Betaproteobacteria bacterium | reverse complement strand
CTAATAAACAACACAGCGAATTGCGACGTCGCTGTCGCTCGCACTCTCACCATCTAGTTTGTTTTTCCCCTCGTGAGACGCTGAGCAGTCGCAGCCGTGAAAAGGGCTTTCGGCGAAGAACTGTTTGAGCTCGCAATCGTTTACGTGTTTTCTCATTTATCGAGCGAGTTTTCTGAGCCGCTTTTCACGGCGAGCAGCACAGGGAATCCCCGAAGGGGACGTCTCGCTGGGGTCGCCTTCTCTTTGAAAAACACCACTTGCGATAGCGCTGCACCGGCAGCGCGCTTACTCCCCCCACTGCCAGTCCAATATTTCGGGCATGTCCTCGCCATGCTCGATCACATACTCACGGTGGCGCTCGATCGTTTTGGCGTAACGCTCCGCCGCGCGCGGCACCTGGTCCGATAAACGCGGTATCCGGCGGATCGCATCGAACGCGAGCTGATAACGATCGAGATTGTTGAGCACCACCATATCGAACGGTGTCGTCGTCGTGCCCTCTTCCTTGTAGCCGCGCACATGCAAGTTGCGATGATTGTTCCGGCGGTAAGTCAGGCGGTGAACGAGGCCCGGATACCCGTGGAACGCGAAAATGATGGGTTTGTCGCGCGTGAACAGTTCGTCGAAGCTTGCGTCATCCCAACCGTGCGGATGTTCTGAACGCGGATGCAGCGCCATCAGATCGACGACATTGACCACCCGCACGCGGATGTCCGGCACATATTCGCGCAGCAGCTGGACCGCGGCCAGCGTTTCGAGCGTGGGCACGTCGCCCGCGCAGGCCATGACAACATCGGGTGCGCCGTCATCGCTGCTTGCCCAGTCCCAGACGCCCATGCCCGCCTTGCAATGACGGATTGCTGCTTCAATATCGAGCCATTGCCATTCCGGTTGTTTGCCGGCGACGATCACGTTCACATAATTGCGGCTGCGCAGGCAGTGGTCGGCGACCGCGAGCAGACAGTTGGCGTCGGGCGGCAGATAAATCCGCACGACATCGGATTTTTTATTCGCGACGTGATCGATGAACCCCGGGTCCTGATGGGAAAAACCATTGTGATCCTGCCGCCACACATGCGACGTCAATAAATAATTGAGCGAAGCAATCGGTGCGCGCCACGGAATTTCGCGCGTCGTTTTCAACCATTTGGCGTGCTGGTTGAACATCGAGTCGATAATGTGCACGAAGGCCTCGTAACACGAGAACAGCCCGTGGCGCCCGGTCAGGAGATAGCCTTCAAGCCAGCCTTCGCACAAATGTTCGCTCAATATTTCCATCACGCGGCCGTCGGACTGGAGGTTCGCGTCGCCTTCTTTCATCTCCGCCATCCAGGCTTTGCCGCTCGCATCAAACACATCCTGCAGGCGGTTCGACGCCGTTTCGTCGGGCCCGAACAAGCGGAAATTGCGATCGGCCGCACTCGCTTTCATTACATCGCGCAAAAATCCGCCGAGCACCCGCGTGGCTTCGGCTTTATGCTCGCCGGGACCGGACAAGGCCACCGCATGATCCCTGAAATCCGGCATTGCGAGCGGTCTCAGCAGCTCACCGCCGTTCGCATGCGGATTCGCACCCATGCGGCGCTTGCCTTCCGGCGCGAGGATTGCAAGCTCCGCGCGAAAGCGGCCGGTCTCGTCGAACAATTCGCGCGGCCGGTAGCTTTGCAGCCAGGTTTCCAGTTGCCGCACATGTTCAGCGGTCTCGAACTCTGACAGCGGCACCTGGTGCGAGCGCCAGCTGTCCTCGACCTGCACGCCATCGACGCGGCGCGGTCCGGTCCACCCTTTGGGCGTGCGCAAAACAATCATCGGCCAGCGCCGCCGCTGTGAATCGGCAGCGGGTGAGGCACGAGCCGAGCTTTGTATTTCGCGGATACGCGCAATCGCAATATCGAGCGCTGCTGCGAGCAACTGATGCACGACCATGGGATCGCTGCCTTCGACGAACAGCGGCTCGTAACCGTAACCGCGCATAAGTTCGCCGAGCTCCTCCGGCGGAATGCGGGCAAGCACGGTGGGATTGGCGATTTTGTAGCCGTTCAAATGCAAAATCGGCAACACGCAGCCGTCGCGCGCGGGATTCAAGAATTTATTGGAGTGCCAGCTCGCTGCGAGCGCACCGGTTTCCGCCTCGCCGTCGCCGATGATGCAGGTGACGATGAGTTGCGGATTGTCGAAAGCGGCGCCGTAGGCATGCGCGAGCGAATACCCGAGCTCACCGCCTTCGTGAATAGAACCGGGCACTTCCGGCGAGACATGACTCGGCACGCCGTACGGCCATGAAAACTGCTTGAACAGGCGTTTGATGCCGTCGGCATCGCGCGTGATGTCGGGGTAGCGTTCGGTGTAGCTGCCCTCGAGGTACGTATTGGCCACCAGGCCGGGGCCGCCATGCCCCGGCCCGATGATGTAAATCATGTCGAGGTCATGCTCTCGAATGAGCCGGTTCAGATGCACGTAAATAAAATTGAGCCCCGGCGTAGTTCCCCAGTGACCGAGCAGGCGCCGCTTGATGTGCTTTTTCTCAAGCGGTTCCTCGATCAGCGCGTTGTCCTGCAAATAGATCTGGCCGACCGAGAGGAAATTAGCGGCGCGCCAGTACGCGTGCATTTTTTCAAGCGCGTCATCGGAAAGCGCCGCCTTCATGCCAGAGTCATTCAAGTTCTGAATCCTTTACAAATTCGCCGGGTTGCCCGCCCCTTGTTTAAACCGCTGGCCTTCGGGTGCATGCTTCGTCGATTCCCACAGGCGGATGCCGCCGTCGAAAGCGGCGCGGTCGTTCACGAGGCTCACGTGCGGGAGCGATTCTCCGATGCGCGCTGCATTGCCGCCACCCAGCACGACGTAATCCGGCAGTAAAGCGCGGCGGAAAAGCTCGACGATCTTCAGGACTTCGCGGCGCCATTCTACTTCACCGATACGCTCGAGCCCGCGTTTGCCGACCCAATCTTCATAGGTCGAGTTATGTTTATAAGGCAAATGCGCGAGCTCCATCGGAATGATCACGTCGTCGGCGATCAGCGTCGTGCCGAGGCCGGTGCCCAAGCCGAGAAAAAGCATTTTGCCGCCGCGATACTCGCCATATGCCTGCAGAGCGGAGTCGTTGATGACCAGTGTGGGCCGCCGAAACGCGGCTTCAAAATCGAAGCCCTGCCAGCCCGCACCGAGGTTGTGCGGTTCTGCTGCCGGACGGTTACCCGTAACTGCGCCGGGATAACCGACCGATACACAATCGAATGGCCAATCCTCGACGAGTGCTGACACGCGCTCAACCATCTGCGCCGCCGACATTTCGGACCAGGAGTCGAATTGGCGGGATTTTTTCTGGCCGCTCGCAAAACATTTCACATGGGAACCGCCGACATCAACGACGAGGACACGCTTGGGCGGCGGCACGGGTTTCATGAACAGACCATGGACGGACGGTACTCGGGTGTACGCAAACAAATTGCGAATCATTAATTATGGCAGGCACCGCGACGAATAACGTCAGGCAGCGCCTAACCAGCAGCAGGAACCAGCCTCACGGCGTCACGTTGTAAGCCTATGTCCGACGGATGACGCCGATCCAATTAGCACTTCAGCGTGACGCGGCGCCGATTTCGCCGCGGTCATACTCAAACACAGCGCCCGGAAATGCCGCATACGCATCGGCAACGCGGATTGCGCCAGCGGCTACCTTCACAGTTTCCCCGGACAGCGCGTGCCTGAGCACAGTGCCTTCTCCCAGGAACGGCAGCGCAATTTGCGTATCGCCCCACGTGGCTTCACCGCAAGGCAACGCGCCCGCCGCAACACCCAGCGCGCCAAACATGCGCCCGGCAATCGTGATCACGCCGCTTCCCGCATAACGCCTCGCATACGCCACCACGTTCGCGGCATGCGTCCCCGCTGCGGTGAGCGGCATGTAGCCGCCATGCAGAAACAATGACGCACGCGCCCGGCGCAGCATCAGTAACCGCCATATCACATACAGTTTGGCCCGCCCATCTTGCGGCGCATTTTTAAACAGCGTTCGCGCTTGCCCCTGCGCCTTTCGCTGCACCATGGCGGCGAGTTCAATGAGCGCCTCGCCGCGGCTTGCGTAATCGACCGGCCGGCGGTTGTCGGGATCGACCAGTGAAAAATCAAAAAACTCGTTGCCCTGATAGCAATCAGGCACGCCGGGCGAGGTGTATTTGATCAGCATCATCGATAGGCTGTTAAGCATGCCGAGCCACGCCAGCAGACCGATGGTGTCGCGGAAATACTCGAGAAACAAGTTGCGTTTCCCGGGGGTCAGCAGCGCGGCAACGAAGCTCGATACCGCGCTTTCGTACGCATCGTGAGGAGCGATCCAGCTCGTATGCACTTTGGCCTCTCGTAACGCCTTCTGCATATAACGCTCGATACGCCGCCAGCCCCGCCTCATCGAGGGTGCCGGACGGGAACACGCGTGCTTGCGGAGAGACTGCAATGTAGTAACGCGCAACCTGATGACCGGCGCGCGGTGTCGTCTCAATAAATACGTCGCTCCAGAAAAAATCCAGATCGTTGACTGAGGTTTCTTCCGCGACCTCGCGCACAGCCGCATCGAGCGGGCTCTCGCCGGGTTCGATCTCGCCCTTGGCAAAACTCCAGTTGCGGTAAGCGCGCAACAGCAGACATTGCCACTCTCCATCGAGCGGACGCAGCACTGCAACACCGGCCTTGTGCAATGGGTTGGCGGATTCCGGCGCGGCTTTCATGCCGGAGCATCGGCAGGGCGGACGATTACCTTGGGCCGCTCTTCACCGCGCCGCAGGCGCGCCAGCAAATGCGACGTCACCGGCTCGCCCGTGCCCGCGTATTTTTTTCGCATCGCTGCCAGCGATATTTTGCTTTTTCCGACCGCCATGTCATTGCGCAGCAGCGGCGCTACCGGTTTCTACAAGCCGAGAATTCGGCCTATCTCCGCGATGTATTGCCCGGCCTTGACGCCGTCCGCTACGACTTCATCGGTCACCCGTTCGAATACGTCGCGCACGCCGCGCAGGCCTTCTTCGACCCAATGCGATCGGCGCACCGGAGAATTGAGCACGTTCTTGAGCGTTTGCACTTCGTCGCGCAATCGCTGGATGTCTTCGGACGAGCCGGACAGCTTTTTGAGGTCTTCCTCGAGCGCGGTGACTAGCCTGGCCGCCGCGTCCACGTCGACGTTGCCGCGGTTGCCGTCTTGTTGAGTTGCCACGTAAATGCGTCCTTATTAAAAAGTGCTGCTGTGAGCCACGGAGAATTTGCCGCACGCGTTTCACTACTAGCATAACGCGAACCCCCGGCCTGCACACGCGATTCCTCGTCTGCCGACGCGTTATCCGACAGCCAGACCGTACGCTCTCGGAGTAAAATCTTCCTTTGGACGAAATGCAAAGCGCGGCGGAGCTTGCGGCGCGCGGTTGCCGCCGCTTTGTCGCATGTGCGGTCGATCAATCCAGAGGAACCAAACGCCTATGCCACACGAATACCAGCCACTGGTCGCACCGCCCGCGGGGCGCACCGGGCCCGCATTGTGGTTCGCGTTTCATCGAGGCGAACTGCTGATCGAGCAAGTTGAAGACGCAGCAAGGCTGCCGCGCTGTCTTGAGGTTACCGACCTTGGCGTGAGCGCGGTGCGCAGCCTCTACCTGGGCACCTACGGCGGCGAGCATTGTTTCGTCGCCGAACTCGAACACGCGAACGAATTGCCCGCGGGTCATTCGATGCATGGGCTGCGCGCGGTATTTGGCCTCGTCGATGAACCGCTGGCGGTGCTTGCCGGGCGCGCTTACCAAATCCTGGAGTGGGACCGCAATCACCAATTTTGCAGCCGTTGCGCAGCGCCGACCGTGGCGCGAACCGAGGAACGCGCGCGGGCCTGCCCCCAATGCCGGTTTACCGTCTATCCGCCGGTTTCGCCCGCGATCATGATATTGATTAAGCGCGGCCGCGAAGTTCTGCTCGGGCGCAAGAAGGAATGGACGCCCGGCCGCTACAGCGCGCTCGCCGGTTTTGTGGAACCCGGTGAGACACTCGAAGAAACGGTGCGCCGTGAAACCCGCGAAGAAGTCGGCGTGGCAGTGGAAAACATCCGCTACTTCGGCAGCCAGCCGTGGCCTTTCCCGCATTCGCTGATGGTCGCCTTTGTCGCCGACTATGCAGGCGGAGAGATCCGTCCGGATGGCGTCGAAATCGAAGACGCGCGTTTTTTCGATGCGGAGCAGTTGCCGCAACTGCCGCCGAGCATCAGCATTTCCCGCCGTCTGATTACGACGGTGTGCGCGCGGCTTGCGCGCGGCGAAGCAATTTAATTTCAGGCCGCGACGAGCTTGGTCCACACGCAGGCGCCGCGACTCGCCGTGTCGATTTCGGCGAGCTGCAATTCATGGGCGGCCAGCTCTTCGGCCGTGGCAACCAGCACGACCAGCTTGAGTTCGCCCATATTACGGCGCGTTTCAGCCTGTGCCTGCGGCGTCGGCGCGGCGTCGATGATGAGGCTGTCCTGACCGCGCGTCATCGCGAGATACACTTCGGCGAGCAGGTTGGCGTCGAGCAGTGCGCCGTGCAGAGTGCGCGCCGAGTTGTCGATCTGATAACGTTCGCATAGAGAATTCAGATTGTTTTTTTTGCCCGGGTGAAGATCGCGCGCCATGCGCAGCGTGTCGACGACTTGCGGGCAATGGCCGGTAAGCGGTTTTAAGTCGAGCAGCCCGAGTTCGGCATCGAGGAAAGCACAGTCGAACGCAGCGTTGTGGATGATGAGCTCACCGCCGGCGACAAACTCGAGAAACTCCTTCGCAATGTCGCGGAACTTCGGCTTGTCGCGCAGAAATTCGTCGGTGAGGCCGTGTACCTCGAGCGCGCCTTCGTCGCTGGCGCGCCCGGGGTTTACGTAGCGATGAAAATGATTGCCGGTCGGGCGGCGGTCGACGATTTCGACCGCCGCAATTTCAATGACGCGGTGACCGAGCTTGGGATCAAGGCCGGTGGTTTCGGTATCCAGGATAATTTGCCGCATATTTTATTTTCGCGCGTTAAGTCAGCCGCGGAAGTACATTGCCACCGCCTTTAACTGCTCGCCGCTTTCCCTTCTGCCCTGATTGTTTCAACGCCAGCGTTGGCGAGTTCATCGGCGCGCTCGTTGCCGTCGTGCCCGTTATGGCCGCGCACCCATAGCCATTCAATTTCGTGCTCTTGTGCCAGCTCGTCGAGCCGGCGCCACAAATCTTCGTTCTTGACCGGCTTCCTGTCGGTCGTTTTCCAGCCGCGCTTTTTCCACGCGTGAATCCATTCGGTGATGCCTTGCTGTACGTATTTGGAATCGGTGTGCAATCTTACATGGCATTGCCGGTTCAACGCTTCAAGCGCGCGAATTACCGCGGTGAGTTCCATGCGGTTGTTGGTGGTATGCGCCTCGCCGCCGCACAACTCGCGCTTACGCGCCCCGTACTGAAGCAGTACGCCCCAGCCGCCGACGCCCGGATTGCCTTTGCACGCGCCGTCAGTAAAGACGTCGACTTGACCACCCGTCATCGCGTAACGATGCGTGTGTTGCCCGGTTCGCGCGCCGCCGCGGGCCAGTCGTTGTCCTGCGTTTTAGGCACCACCGAGAGAGCGGGACGGCGGGCCGCTTCTTCGCGCCATTTCGGCATGATGAGGCGCATGCCGCGCACCCGCTTGATCACGTGCAGAAAATAAACGCCGCCGGCGATTGGCCACCAGCGATCCCCCGCCGACTCCATGAAACCAAAGCGCTTGAGCCACTTGTCCTGCGCGAATGGCGGCGCGTAACAGCCCATCTTGCCGGCGCTGATTTCGAGCTCAAGCAACGCGAGCCAGTCTTTCAGGCGCGGCAGGTTTATGAACCGGGCATCCCACGGATACGCTTCAGGTGTGAAATTGAAGAGGCGACGCACGCCCCATAAACTCCACGGGTTAAAGCAGGCGATGACAGCATGCCCCTCGGGCATCAATACGCGCTGCACCTCGCGCAAAATCTGGTGCGGATTGACGCTGAATTCGAGCACGTGCGGCAACACCAGCAGGTCGACGCTGTTGCTGGCGATCGGCAGGTCGCGAAAGCGCGCGTGCAGGCCCGCCGGCCCGCTTGGCGCGACATGGCATTTGAACGGAATCCGGCTTGCGCGCAGGAAGTCGTGCTCGGGCAGGCCCAGTTGCAGCGCGTTGTAGCCGAACAAATCCGCCACTGTTTCATCGAAATACCGGTATTCGCACTCGAGCAAATAGCACCCGAGCGGCGTAGCGAGCCACCCATCCGGTGATTGCATGTTCGTCGGCGTTGACATGCAGCCAGTTTAAAACAAAGATACCGCCTCTGCACCCACCTCAACGAGCCTATCCTCATGCATGATTTAACCGTTAATCCCGTTCGCGCATTCCAGGACAACTATGTGTGGACGCTCAGGCAGGGCAACAACGCAGCGGTCGTCGATCCCGGCGAAGCAGCGCCCGTGCTCGCCTATCTACGCGCCCACAAGCTCACGCTCACCGCCATACTTAATACGCACCACCATGCCGACCACGTCGGCGGCAATGCCGAGCTGCTCGAGCATTATCCGGTGCCGGTTTATGGTCCTTATGACGAGCGTATTCCGACCGTCAGCGATCGTGTGCGCGAAGGCGACACGTTTATGCTGCCTGCTTTCGGCATCGAATTTCAAGTGCTGGAGATCCCCGCGCATACGCGCACGCATATCGCCTTTTACGGCGGCGGCATGCTGTTTTGCGGGGACACGCTGTTCGCTTGCGGCTGCGGCCGTTTGTTCGAGGGCACGCCGGCCGACATGCATGCGGCGCTGACAAAACTGGCGCAATTGCCGGCGGCGACCCGTGTCTATTGCGGTCATGAGTACACGCTCTCCAACATTAAATTCGCGCGCGCAGTAGAAGCCGGCAATGCTGAACTCGCGAATTTGGAAAAAACGGCCGGCGCACTGCGCGCGAAAAACGAAGCAACGTTGCCTTCAACGCTGGCGCAGGAACTGCGCACAAATCCGTTCATGCGCTGTTCGGAGCCGGCAGTGATCGCCGCCGCAAGCAAGCATGCGGGCGAGCGCCTGACCGACGCGGTGAGCGTGCTGGGGGCGCTGCGCGAATGGAAAAACAATTTTTGAAAGTGTGTGGTTGAGTTCGAAAAATACGTGATTAAGCCCTTGTTTATCAGGCCTGAAATCGCTTCTTTCACCTTGATTATTTTCGGGAATTCACCTTGACTGACTGAACAGCGGTTAGTAACATGGCCGCGTTCAAATCAGACCGGACTGCAACCTGATGCAGCCACTAGCCAGAGCGCTGCTGCTCGCGGCCGGACTTTTTGTGACCGTTCACGCATCTTTGCCAAGCGCCGCCGAAGTTGATCCCGGTGAGCCGCCCGCTTCGTTGCAAATGAGTCGCGATCCTGACGATGCGCCCGCGCCGGCTGAGACTGCCGAGCCGGGGTTGCGTCCGCCAGGCGCCGAGTCAGCGACGGAGTCCGCAACCGGGTCAGCAACCTTCGCGCAGCCCGCGCCGTTCGCGCCGACAATGTTGGACCTCACGTTACGGCCAACCAGCTTGTGGCAGCGTATCCGCACCGGGTTCGGATTGCCCGATATGACGAGCCCGCTCGTGCGCGAACAGGAAGAGTGGTTTGCCAAACGCCCCGACTATATTTCGCGCATCGTCGCGCGCAGCAGCCGCTATTTGTATTACATCGTGGAGCAGGTCGAGAAACGCGGCATGCCGAGTGAAATCGCGCTGCTGCCGATTATCGAGAGCGCCTACAACCCGGTTGCTTACTCGCGCGCGCACGCATCGGGCATCTGGCAGTTCATGCCGTCGACGGGCAAGGCTTACGGGCTGCAGCAGAACTTCTGGTATGACGGCCGCCGGGACGTGACTGCCGCGACCAACGCGGCGCTCGACTATCTTGAAAAATTGTATGAGATGTTCGGCACCTGGGATCTGGCGCTCGCATCCTACAATTGGGGCGAAGGCGCGGTGTCGCGCGCGATCGCAAAGAACCTCGCCAAAGGTTTGCCGACCGATTATCGCAGCCTCAGTATGCCGGCAGAGACGCGCAATTACATGCCGAAACTGCAGGCGGTCAAGAACATCGTGGCCAATCCGGCGCAATACGGAATCGATCTCGCGGAGGTGCCGAACCAACCGTACTTTGTCGAAGTTCCGACGACGAAACACATCGACGTCAAACTCGCAGCGAAACTTGCGGAGATGCCGATCGATGAATTTCTGTCGTTGAATCCGGGCAATAACGGTCCGGTCATCAGGGCTGACGGCGAGCGCGTACTATTGTTCCCCGCCAATAAGGCCGATACGTTTCGCTTGAATATGGAGAATCACGATGAACCGCTGGTCTCGTGGGAAGCCTACAAGTTAAAGCCCGGCGAAACGCTTGATCGTGTCGCGGCGCGCTACGGCATCAGCGTCGCGCAATTGAAGACGGCGAACGGCATAGGCGCGAAAGGCGGTGCCGGCAACGGCTTAACGGTGCTTGTCCCGGCGGTCGCCAGCGCAAAACCGTATTTGCCGGATCTTCCTTTGCCAGCGATGACAGGTGGCAGGATGCCGAAGAAATCGGCCAGCAACGGCTCGCGCAGAGGCGGCACGGCGAAGACCGCGCACAAAGCCGGCAGGCGATCGCCTGCGGTTACGAGGGCGAGCGTGACGCAAACCAGGAAGAAAACAGCGCCGACCCGAAAAAAACCGCGCTGACTCCGTGCCGTTATTTCACCATCTTATAAAGATGGCAATGCACGTTGCGCGTCGCCGACAGCGGCGTCTCGGCGGGATAGGTCACAGCGCATTCGGGCATCGCCTGCGGGCACCGCGGGTGAAAATAACATCCCGTCGGCGGATTGACCGGCGACGGCAAATCGCCCTGCAGCCGAATGAATTCATGCCGCGTAGTCGCATCGATCACGGGTACTGCGGAGAGCAGCGCGCGCGTGTAGGGGTGCTGCGGTGATTTAAGCACTTCGTCCACCGCGCCCGCCTCGACGATGCGTCCAAGATACATGACCGCAACCTCGTGCGCGAGAAACTCGACCACCGATATATTGTGCGTGATGAAGAGATACGCGAGGCCTTTGCGGTCCTGCAGCGACTTGAGCAAATTGAGTATTTGCGCCTGCACTGAAACGTCGAGCGCGCTGGTCGGCTCATCGCAAATGATGAGTCGCGGTTCGACCGACAAGGCGCGCGCGATCGCAATGCGCTGGCGCTGGCCGCCGGAAAACTCGTGCGGATAGCGCAATTTCATTGCCGGCGCGAGGCCGACTTCATCGAGCAGACGATCGATGCGAGTCGCGCGTTCGCTCGTCGTGCGCCCAATCCCGAGCGCGACCATGCCCTCCTCGAGAATCTCGGTCACGCGCATGCGCGGATTGAGCGACGCATACGGGTCCTGAAAAATAATCTGCACCTCGTTGCGCTTGGCGCGCATGGCAGAACGCGTGAGCCGCGCGAGGTCCTGCCCTGCAAACAATACTTCGCCGCCGGTCGGTTCGACGAGCCGCAAAATACCCTTGCCGACGGTGGTTTTGCCACAGCCTGATTCGCCGACGAGACCCAGCGTGCGGCCCGCAGCAATCGACAAGGACACGCCGTCGACCGCTTTTACATGTGCCGTTACGCGTTGCAGAAAACCGCTGCGAATCGGAAAGTGCACTTTAAGGTCGGTGACCTGCAATAACGCGCGCTCTGCGTTCGCCGCTGACTCGGCGGGTGGCGGCGACTGGACAAGCGGCGTATTTCTTTGCGCCTCCGCAGCGGCCAGCCGGCCCTCCGCACCTTGGCCATACAAGTGGCAGCGCGCGCCCTGCCCGTTGACTAGGTCGTACCAGGGCGGCACCACCGTGCGACACAAATCCCATGCGAAATCGCACCGGTCGGCAAACCGGCAGCACGTGAATTCGCGCGTAAGCGGCGGCACGCTGCCGCGAATCACCGCGAGCATGTCGCCGCGGCGATGGTTGCCCGGCAGCGAATCGAACAGCTTGCGCGAATAAGGATGCGCGGGCTTCTCAAAAAATATTTTGCGCGACGCCGTCTCTACAATCTGGCCCGCATACATGACGGCGACGCGCTGCGCCATTTCGGAGACTACCGCAAGGTCATGGGTGATCAGCAATACCGACATGCCCGTTTTCTTTTGCAGTTCGCGCAATAAGTCGAGGATCTGCGCCTGGATCGTCACATCGAGCGCGGTCGTGGGCTCATCAGCAATGAGTAATTCAGGACCGCAGGCGAGCGCGATTGCAATCATCACGCGCTGCTTCATGCCGCCGGATAGCTGGAACGGATACTCGGTACGCCGGCGCGCCGGATCCGGGATGCCGACTGAGTTCAAGAGTTCGAGCACTCGCGCGTCGAGTGCCGCGCCGGAGAGATCGGTATGCCGTTGCAGCGTCTCCGCGATTTGCGCGCCGATCTGCATGACCGGGTTGAGGCTCAGCATGGGCTCCTGGAATATCATCGCGACGCGCCGCCCGCGAATATCACGCATCGCAATTTCGGGCTGGCTTAGCAGATCGGCGCCGTCGAGCTTGACCACGCCACCGACCACCTGACCGGCATCGGGCAGAAGGCGCATGACCGACAATGCGGTCATCGATTTTCCGCACCCGGACTCGCCTAATAAAGCATAGGTTTCGCCGCGCCCGATCTCAAGCGACAGGCCGTCGATCGCGCGGACGATTTCGTCGTTGCTGACCAGCCATGTCGACAACTCGCGAATTTCCAGCAAGTCCGCGCTCATATCGCTTCCGTCGCGGCCGGCGCGGCGTCGCGCGTTTTTAGCACCGGGGTGAGCGGCAGTCCGCGCGGGCGCACGCGCGGGTCGAACGCATCGCGCACCGCGTCCGCGAATAGATTGGCGGCCAACACCAGCGTAACCA